>JANMME010000168.1:0-12298 GCA_031373015.1 Saprospiraceae bacterium | reverse complement strand
CTGCCCGTCTCGGTATTTCGGGCGTACAATTGAAATCCTGGAACAATATGGAGTCCAACTACGTGCAACCAGGCCAAATGCTCAAACTATACCGCCCGGTCTTTGTACAAAAGCACTCTGGAATCCGCATTGAGGCTCCTTCTGCCGCTACGATTGTTCCAAGCAAACCTTCCGTTGCGCCCAAGAAAAATGCCCCCCCTGTCGGCAAGCCCAAACCTGTTGGTGGGCAGGCAGTCCTGTTTCAAGAGGAGCAACAAACGCCTCGTGAAAAGCAATACCAATACCACACGGTGCGCCGCAACGAATCGCTCGAAGACATTGCCCGGCAATACGCCACTTCGGTGGAAAGTTTGCGTAAGTTGAATAATCTTGAGAGCGTGAAATTTGGAGCGCGATTGAAAATCAGAGAGTTCTAATTTACGAATTACGATTTTGGATTTACGATTTCAGGCATGGCCAGTGGTCCCGGCAATCGTAAATCCAAAATCCAAAATCGTAAATTTCAAGACTCCTACACGCTTTTTAAAAATAAATAATGAAGCCCGCCGAAGTTTTCAAGAACTTCGGCGGGCTTTTTTAAATTAAAAACGGATTTTTGCGCAGCAGATTTACCCCTTTACCCGCCATAGCCCGCAGGGCGAAGGCGGGTGCTGTTAGCAGTCCACCAATTACTAATTAATCAATCCACCCTGCCCACCGGCAGGCAGGCAATCACCACCAGCCTACGCCTCTTCCTTCGTAAAAACTACGGCAGATAAAAAGGCTTCGGCGGGTAAACAATCCACATTACCGCTTATGCTCACACGTGCACTCATCATCGAAGACGAGCCCGAAGGCTTGGAAAACCTAAAAAACCTGCTCCGTATGTGCTGCCCCGACGTTGATGTCGTGGCGGAGGGCGGCTCCAACGCTGACCTCCTCCGGCTGGCCGACGACCGCAACAACCGCTTCGATGTGGCTTTCCTGGACATCAGTCTGCCCGACGGACTCGTTTTCCAAGCACTCCAACAACTCGAAGAATTGCCTTTTGACATCATTTTCGTCACGGCCTTTGACAAGTATGCCATCCGGGCTTTTGAATTTGCAGCCATTGATTATGTCACAAAACCCATTGAGCGAGAGGAACTTATCCGTGCCGTGAGTCGGATAAAACCCCGCAATACGGAAACGAAGGCACGCCTTGAAGTGCTCCAGCAAACCTACAACCCCAACGCGCCCAATGCCTTCAACAAGATCGGCATTTCTGCTATGGACGGGGTTCATTTTGTGCGACTTGCCGATATCACACGGCTCGAAGCCGAAAACAATTACACCCATTTCCTGCTTAATGGTGGCAATCGCATCACGGCCAGCCGTACCATAAAAGCTTATGAAGACGCCCTCACGAGTTTTAATTTTGTGCGCGTACACAAGAAGCACATCGTGAACATGAATTTCATGAAAACCTACATCAAAGGAGAAGGAGGCTACCTTATCATGGAAAACGGCGACAGCATCGAAGTGTCGCGCCGCCAAAAAGTGAACCTCATGGACGCGCTAAAACGGACGCATGGGGAGACGTGGAAATAACCCTCCTACGCCAAGGCTTCGGTGGGTAAAAGTGTGGGCAATGTGTAAAATGCGCTCAATCTAAAAGTTGACCACACTTCTTCACAATCGAATCAATCGTACCAATCGTACCAATCGAATCAATCAAATAATGGGCTTTTTTGACAAATTTTTTAACAAGGAAAAAAAAGAAGACCTCGATAAAGGGCTCGAAAAGACCAAAGATGGGCTGTTCGGAAAATTGGGCAGGGCCATCGCAGGGAAAAGCACGGTGGACGTGGAAGTGCTCGATGAAGTGGAAAACATCTTGATTTCCAGTGATGTAGGCTTGGACACGACCGTGAAAATCATTCAACGAATCGAAGCTCGGGTAGACAGGGACAAGTACATAAACACGGCAGAACTCAATGAAATCCTTCGCGACGAGATCGTTGACCTGCTGGCCGAGAGCAACACCGAGGATGTGGAGGATTTTGACATCCCGGAAGGTAAAAGGCCCTACGTCCTGCTGGTGATTGGCGTAAACGGCGTGGGCAAAACGACTACCATCGGCAAGTTGGCCTGGCAGTTCAAACAGCGCGGCCACAAGGTTGTGCTGGGTGCCGCCGATACTTTCCGCGCCGCTGCGGTGGATCAACTCAAAATCTGGGCCGACCGCGTGGGCTGCGATTTTTATTCCAAAGGGATGAATGCCGACCCGGCTGCTGTGGCCTTCGAGACCACCCAATTTGCCCTTGAAAACAACTGCGATGTGGCCATTATTGATACTGCTGGGCGCTTGCACAATAAGAGCCACCTCATGTTGGAATTGGGAAAAATACACCGGAGTATGGAGAAAAAACTGCCCGGTGCCCCACACGACGTGCTGTTGGTTTTGGACGCGAGCACGGGCCAAAACGCGCAAGAACAAGCCAAACAATTCACCGAAGTAGCCCCCATCACCTGCCTGGCCCTGACCAAACTCGACGGCACCGCCAAAGGTGGCGTAGCGATCAGCATTAGCGACCAGTTCAAAATCCCCATCCGTTATATCGGCGTGGGTGAAAGCATTGATAAGCTACAGATTTTCAACAAACGTGCCTTCGTAGAGTCCATCTTTGGGGGCAAGCAAATAGGTTGAGATAGTTTAGGGTTTAGGGCTCGCGCTCTCAACCCTCAACTCTAAACACTAAACCGCACTATGATACAAGTCCTGCACATATCCGCCGAGTGTTATCCAGCTGCCAAAACGGGTGGCTTGGGCGACGTGGTCGGCTCCCTGCCGAAGTACATGACCCAAGCCGGCGTGCTTTCAGCGGCTGTCATACCCAAGTACTCCCTAAAATGGATTCAAGGGCGAGAGTGGATCACCGTGTACAGCGGAGCAATTCGTTCCGATTGGCGAACCATCCATTTTTCTGTGCAGCAGGAGAAAAGCAATGCCCTCGGCTTCCCCTTTTTTGTGGTGGATATTCCCGGGCTGTATGACCGGCCGGGCATTTATAACGACCCCGGGGGCTGGGCTTATGGCGATGAAATAGAGCGTTATCTCGTGTTCCAGCAAGCGGTGCTGCAATGGGTGATCTCCTTCCCGGAACAGGAGCGGCCACGGGTGCTGCACTGTCACGATCACCACACGGGACTGATCCCCTTCATGACAAAATTCTCCCCGGATTTCCGGCCATTGTCCGAAACGCCCACCGTTTTTACCATCCACAATGGACAATATCAGGGTGCGTTCAGTTGGAAAAACCACAATCTCCTGCCTTACTACGACGCTTGGGCGCGGAGTTATCTGGATTGGAATGGCGCCGTAAATCCCATGGCTTCGGCCATAAAATGCGCTTGGGCAGTCACGACTGTTTCGGAAAGTTATCTCTACGAACTCCATGAAAACAGCCTCGGTTTAGAGCCGCTTTTCAGGCTGGAATGGCAGAAACAGTGGGGCATCATCAATGGCATTGATGCACAAGTGTGGGATCCAGCCACCGACGCTGCGCTTCAATTTCGACTCGAAGAGGACAGTCAACAGTCAAAGGTCAAAGGTCAAGGGTCAATAGTCAACAGTCAACAGTCCATTGATATCCAATCTTTTAAGCAAAAAAACAAACGTGTGCTCTGCGAATGGTTTGGCTTGCCGGAGCATTTGCCCATGGTCAGTTTTATCGGTCGTATGGTGGGCGAAAAAGGCTCAGACCTTTTGCCAGATGCTTACCGAACGTACATCAACGCGGGTGGTTCGGCAACGTTCCTTGTATTGGGCACCGGCGAGGCGTGGACGCAAAATGAGTTCCGCGCCATGTCGCACCAGTATCCGGGTCGGGTGAATGCGGTGATTGATTACAACGAGGCCCTGGCACATCAAATCTATGCGGGTTCGGATTTTCTCATCATGCCTTCCCGGGTCGAACCTTGTGGCCTGAACCAAATGTATGCCATGCGTTACGGCACCATCCCGATTGTGCGCTCGATCGGCGGCCTGAAAGACACCGTGCCAGATATCGCCGAGCCAGATGGTACCGGGCGCGGCATTCGATTTGACCAGGTTACTGTCAGCGACATCGGTCATGCGATTCACCGGGGCGCGGCCATGTGGCACAACGAGCCGGGCATAGTGGCTTTATTGCGCAAACGCATTATGGCAGTTGACTTTTCTTGGGAGAATACAGTGGGTAGGTATTTTAGTGTTTATCAGCAGATTGGGGCACGAGTGGGTTTGGCAAAGGCACACGAGCCAGAGACCTCCATGAACGAGGAAGTTGAACAGTATGAATCGGAGACACTGGCGAAGAAAAAAGTTGGGACGAAAAATAAAGGACGCGGGAAGAAGTGACACTTTTTTAAAAAGTGTCACTTCTCAAAAAAGCGCTTGCCAATAGGTGGAGTAAGAAAAAATCCTACTTTCGCTTTTAAAAAACGGCTTATGCAACAGATAGTCCTCAACATTGAAGAATCGCGCATGGCGGTTTTCCTGCAATTTTTGCAAACGCTCAATTATGTACAGGTGGCGCAACCGCCACGACAAATTGCTGACAATGTCATGCCTACACCATCAGAGGGGGGCGGTAAGCCACATTTTTTAGCGGATCTTGCTGGTTCACTTGCTGGGCCAGATGGTGATGAACTTGCCGAAGTCATGTCTCGTGAATTTCAAAGTATTGAAGGAGAATGGTAGCAGTTTTGGATTCCAACATAGTCGTTGACTACCTCCGCGACAAAGATGACACGGTCTCAAAAGTGGAGATTTACGATGAAATTTATCTGCCCGTAATCGTTTGCGGAGAATTACTTTTTGGTGCAGCCATCTCTGGAAATCCTGCCAAACATCAGGAAAAAACACAAGAATTCATTCGGCGAAGTAAGGTTTTAATTGCGGATTTAAATGTTGCCCAAAAGTACGCTGATGTCAGAAAACACCTCCAAATGAAAGGCAAGCCAATACCTGAAAACGATATTTGGATTGCTGCAACGGCACATGCTTACGGCTTCAAATTGATTACCCGTGACCAACACTTTACCGATATTGATTTTTTGAAAGTTGAGTTTTGGAAGTAATTTGCGAGGCAGAACGAATTTAATTTCTGGCGTTTTGCTCCGCCGTTTATTTCAGACAGTGATGCCAACAATGGCAGAAAGCGATTATTCACCCATAAATTTGTCATATACCTATGAGCACTGCTGGCAAGGACTTTGAAACAGCCAAACTTGGATATGAAATGGCAACTCAACTTTGGATATATGAAGGCAATTCCATCTGGTCAAAGTTCAATACAATGTTAGTCGCACATAGTATCGCTATTGCTGCTGTTGCTCAACTAAATACGCCTATAGTATGGCTTATTGCTGCAGTCTTGGGAGTGTTGGTATGTTTGATTTGGCGTTCTTGGATGAAAAGAGGTTTTGAAACAATAGATTGTTGGATAAATACAGCAAAAGAAATAGAACAAAACTATTTTAGCCCGACCATTTCAAATGTCCAAAAAGGCGGTGATTTTGCGGAAGGGAAATCAATTTTGTTTGATTTTAATGGAAATCCAAAAACATTGAAAATGAGCAAATTGGGACAACGGTGGAGCGTTAGAGATTCAGCCAATAAGATTATATACCTTTTTATGATTGTTTATGTGATCATAATATTCTTTAACTTATATAAAATCATTTGCTGCTGCTGTTGTAACCCTTCCCATTTTTGCTGCTCTTGTTGTAACTCTTCCCATTAATGTCAACGCTACCTTCTATAACCATCTAACACAAAAAATAATCTATAAACCCCGACATCGTAAAGCTTCTTAGCCATAGTTTTCGGCGGAAACGAAAAAACAACACCCACCATGATAAAAATGATTTGTCTCATTCTCGGCGGTGGTGCCGGGAGCCGCCTGTACCCCCTCACCGAAAAACGCTCTAAACCTGCGGTGCCCATTGGTGGCAAATACCGCTTGATTGACATCCCCATTTCCAATTGCATCAACTCGGGAGTGAAGCGGATGTTCGTGCTCACGCAGTACAACTCTGCCTCGCTCAATGCCCACATCAAGAACGCTTACAACTTTGACCATTTCACCCAAGGGTTTGTTGATATCCTTGCTGCCGAGCAGACGCCCGGTAATTCCGGCTGGTTCCAGGGCACCTCAGATGCCGTGCGCCAGAGCCGCAAGCACTATGAGCGCCACGAATTCGACTACATCCTGATCCTTTCGGGCGACCAACTTTACCAAATGGATTTTGAGGCCATGGTGAAGCACCACATTGAAAAAAAGGCCGATGTCACCATCGCCTGTATTCCTGTGGATGCGCGAGATGCCACCGGATTTGGCATCATGAAAGTGAACAATGAAGGCTACATCCCGCGCTTTATAGAGAAGCCCGATGCTGACGTCCTGCCTGATTGGAGCAGCGAGGTCAGCCCGCTCAACAAGAAGCGCGGACGCAACTATCTTGCGTCAATGGGCATCTATATTTTCAACCGAAAAGCGATGGCTGATTTGTTCGACAATTATCCCGATGCCACCGATTTTGGCAAAGAGATCATCCCCACTGCGATCTCTGAAGGCCGTAAAGTAGCCGCCTACCAGTACGAGGGCTATTGGACCGATATTGGTACCATTCGCTCCTTTTTCGAGGCCAACATTGAACTCACTGACCATATTCCGCCCTTCAATCTGTTTGATTCTCAAAAGGTTGTCTATACCCGTGGCCGGATGCTGCCGCCCGCAAAATTTTACGGCGGCACCCAACTCAACCGCGCCCTCATTGCCGAAGGCTCTATCATCCACGCCCGTGTCATTGAAGGCTCCATCATTGGTTTGCGGTCTCGTATTGGTGAGAACACGGTCATCAAAGACTCCATCGTGATGGGCAACGATGTGTACCAAACCCTGCAGGAAATCGCTACGCAACAAGAGGATATCCCGCTTGGTGTGGGCCACTACTGCCATATCGAGCACGCTATTCTGGACAAAGATTGCCGCATCGGCAACAACGTCGTGATCAAAGGCGGCGAACACCTGCCCGACACGGATGCCGACGAATATGTCATCCGCGATGGCGTGGTGGTGATCAAAAAAGGGGCTATGATACCCGAAGGCGCACGGATCATGTGAAGTATGAGTTAGTCCGAACTTTTTAAAAATGTATTAAACCGCAAAATGTAAAACAGGAAAATATAAAACCGCAAAACCAAAAAGCATTACGGCTCGAATAGGTCAAGAATTTTGCCCTACTTCACCATCAAAAATCACGGTTTTATGTTCTCCTGTTCTCCTGTTTTACATTTTGCAGTTTAATTTGATTTTTTTCTAAAACCCGGACTGACATGGAGTCTCCCAAACGTATACTCGGCATAGACCCTGGCACCAACGTGCTGGGGTTTGCCATTATTGATGCGGACAAAAAAGCGGTAAAAGTGATCGAAATTGGGGTGGTCACCTTTGCCCATATTAGTAGCGACGACCACACGGTTAAACTCCGTTACATCTTCGAGCAAGTGCAAGACATCATTCGCCAGTATCTGCCCACAGAAATGGCCATTGAAGCACCTTTTTTTGGTAAAAACGTGCAGTCCATGCTCAAATTAGGCCGAGCACAGGGGGTGGCCATTGCTGCAGGCATGGTCAACCACCTGGTTATCACGGAGTACATGCCCAAGAAAATCAAGAGCGCGGTGACCGGCAATGGCAACGCTTCCAAAGAACAAGTGGCGGGAATGCTGGAGAACATCCTCCATACCAAGTTTTCCGAAAAATATTTCGATGCCACTGACGCGCTCGCCACGGCCCTTTGCCATTGGTATCAATCGAGTAGTCCTGGTTTGGCTGGAAAAAAATCCTATACCGGTTGGAAAGGGTTCTTGAAAGACAATCCCAAGCGGGGGAAGTGATAGGAGATATTGGGATATTAAGACATTGGGATATTTCACAAATATCCCAATGTCCCAATATCTCAGTGCTTCAACCGGCTCTTCTCTGGTATTCCCTCAAAGAAAAACCCGTAGCCGCGAAAAAGGCCTCCGAACACGCGATCTTGTGTCAGCATAAAATCTTCATTGTTCACATCGGTAAAATAGCGTGTCACAAAAGGCGAGCCATCGGGTGTTATTTCTACCTCCACAGGCCAAAAACGCACCTTTTTTTCGACGCCATCGGTCTTTTTCATCGTAACGGTAGCAAAGGGCACTAGTGCTTTCACAGAATCGCGGAGGGTGTTCTGCGTTTCAAAAGCTTCGGCTATGAGGGTTTCAAACTGCACAAGATAGGCTTCTGCCACTCCTTTGCGCTGGGGACTGCTCATGGGCGTCGTCGTGCTGAAAAAAGGCTTTATCTCAAAGCTTGCTTCGCCCGTTTTTTCCAATTTGAACGACTCGTTTTTGCGTTGCGGGTATTCCACAAATACAGATTGTATCTCTTCGGGCTTTTCCCTGAAAATGGCCTTGTCGCGCCAATTATCGTCGCCCATCAGAAAACGCGACCTGAGCTGTCCGACGAAACCTGGAATATGTGCGACGTATGGTTGTTCCGAACCCTCCATCATCAGCACAGTGCCACGTTCATCGTTCGTGACCCCTCCAATGTAATAGGTTTTCATGCGCTTGCCCTCGCGATCATAAATCTCCACTTTGATGCCTATGCCAGCCAGTTCTTTGACCATACTGGGCACCGCTCCGTTGGGAGGGATGTTTAGCACATTTACTTGTGAAATGGTTTCGAGCAGCGTTTGTATGGCGGAAGGGCGAGCCGGGTATTTTCCGTTGTAAATCCATCCCTTGCCTTTTTGTTCCAGTGTGGCGGTATTGCCTTTCCGATCAGCGATGAAGATTTTGCCAATGGTTTCGGGGTTCTTAACTGCAAAGTCCATGTCCCAAGAAATATGGGAGCCCATTTGATCCTTCTTTTTTGAAAGGGCGTACCAGGCAGTGCCGCCCAATACGAGGAAAAGTGCTATTAAAAGCAGGGTTCTGTTCATAAATTTTTTTAATGTTGATCCCGAACAATCGGGAGACAATGTGCAAAAAAACACAGTAAAGGCACATTGGCAGGGCAAACGAGGGGCAAAAATAGCGAGAAGGAAGTTCTATTTCCCATAAAAAAGCCGACCCCTGCATTGCGCAAGGGCCGGCACATCAAAACAAAACGAAAAACCAACTTTTTATCTTAGAAGCATACTTAACGGCTTTTCAGGTCAATTGTTGCCTCGTGTCTTGAGGCGAACGGGGATTTCGCGGGAGTTCCCTTCGCGTATCACGTTAAGCGTTAGCGTTTCACCCACCTTTGAACGTCCAATGAGTTCCATTAGTTCAGAAGTAGTTGTCACAATTTTGCCATTTGCTTTCGTGACGACATCATTTTCTTGAACGCCAGCCTGAGCGGCAGAACCATTCGGGTCAACGCTGGCAATCAAAACGCCCTGAGCGAACGGGACTCCAGCTTCTTTTGCGATATGTGTATCCATGGTAGCAACATTCACGCCAAGATAGGCACGGCGATACTCGCCATAGTTCACCAAATCGTCGGCAATGCGCTTTACCAGGTTTACTGGAATGGCAAAAGAGTAGCCCGCAAAAACGCCGGTTGGGGTAGCAATGGCTGAGTTGATGCCAATGAGTTTGCCATTTACGTCCACCAAGGCCCCGCCAGAATTTCCCGGGTTGACGGCGGCATCCGTTTGAATAAAAGACTCAATGGGCGTTTTTCCTTTGATGATGTCAATATCACGGCTTTTAGCGCTGATGATGCCCGCTGTCACGGTAGAGGTCAGGTCAAAAGGATTGCCCACTGCGAGTGCCCATTCGCCTACCTTGACATCGTCAGAATTGCCGAGTTCGAAGGCTGGCAAATCCTTGGCGTCAATTTTAATGACTGCCATATCGGTGTTGGGATCGCGACCTACCAGACGAGCGCGGAATTCACGGTTGTCGTAAAGGGTCACTTCATACTCATCGGCAAACTCCACAACGTGGTTGTTGGTCAAAATATAGCCGTCCTCAGTGTAAATGACCCCCGAACCTGTACCTGAACGAGGTTGTTGTTCGTACCCATAAGTATCGCTAAAAAAGTATTGGAAAGGATTGGAATAGCGGTTTTCACGTTGGCGCTGTATGGCCGACTCTTTGCTTTCGGAAGCTTTGATATGTACCACCGAAGGCATGGCGCGTTCAGCGGCTTTGGTAAAGTCAAAGGGCACAGGAGCCCCCCCGTAGTTCACTTGTTTGGAGTAAGTTTGCTGCGCCAACAAGGGGGGCGTTTGGGGTTTTTCAAGCATTTTTGCCGCGCCCAACGTAACAAGGCCGCCCGCTGCGCCCGCAAGAAAAATTGACAACAATTTGTTCATAGTTCAAAGTTTTATTTTTGATGCAAAAACCCAAGTTAAACGGGAGGGATGCTTCTTTGCTGCCTGAATGCGTTGAATTAACGGCATGTTAACCAGCAACAACCGTTTCTTGAAAATTGATTTGGAAAACAAACAAACGATGCCCGCCTACCCATTGTTTTGTGCCGACGACAAACCTCAAGCCTTCATAGACAAACGCCCGTGACCGACCGTTATTTGCTTGGACCTGATTCGATCGAACGCCTGATCCGCCCAGAAACAGATATGGAGCGGCATCTGCTCGCCTTGCCTGAGTTTCGCCACGGGCTTTGGTGGGGCGAACCGCGTTTTGGCCATCCGGAAGGCAAAGTAGCGCTCCATGTGTGCGAAGTGCTCGACAACATTGCTTCCCTCCCAAATCTCTCGCCTGACGACCGTGCTCGCTTGCGCATTATTGCCATTACGCACGATACGTTCAAACACGCTGAAAGCCGCAGCAGACCACGGGATTGGACCAAACGCCATGGCCTGCTAGCCCGTCGCTTCATGGAAGCATATACGAGCGACCCCGTGGTTTTGGATGTCATAGAAACCCACGACGATGCTTATTACAAATGGCTGGCACAGCGCCGCCGCCCTTCGCCGCACAGCCAACTTGACTCATTGCTTTCCCGCGTGGGGCATTGCCTTCAGCTTTACTATTTGTTTTTCAAATGCGACACGCAGACGGGTGACAAGATACAGGCACCCTTGCGCTGGTTCGAGCAGGTAGCCGAGGGCATTGAGATCGTGAAAATCAAGCCTTTTTGGCCCTGGGAGCGGTAAACGGTAAATGCCGGACAATGTATCCAATACGCCGACAAAATCCACGTTCTTTGCACCACCAAATTTAATGCTCTCCATGCAAAAAAAGACAAAGCGCCCCCTATTGGCCTACATCCTTCTCGCCTTATTGCTGCTTGTGGCAGTTTTTTATGTCATTCAACCTTATTTGAACCAGAAACCTAAAGTTTCCGCCCCTACACCCACAGCAACACCAAGGCCTAATATCCCACAAATCGCCGTGCCAGATTTCAGTGCTGACTCGGCCTTCCTTTTTGTAAAAAAACAAGTGGATTTTGGCCCGCGCGTGCCCAACACGTCCGCACACCAAAAATGTTGGGCATGGCTCGTCAAAGAGTTCCAACGCTACGGATTTGTGGTGATCGAGCAAAAAGTGCAAGCACCTTATTACAAAGGTGGCACGTTAAACGGGGTGAATATCATCGCCCAGTACAAACCGGAGGCTTTAAAACGAGTCTGCATCGCCGCGCATTGGGACAGCCGAAACGAAGCCGACAAAGACACCAAAGACATCAACAAGCCCATTGACGGGGCGGATGACGGCGGAAGCGGCATAGGCATCTTGCTCGAACTGGCCCGTACGCTAAAAAGCCATCCTGTAGACATAGGGGTAGACCTGATTTGTTTCGATTTGGAAGACAATGGCGACGACGAAGGGGCTGCCGAGACATGGTGCCTTGGCTCGCAATATTGGGCAAAAAACCTGCACCGCCCGAGCTATTCGCCCTACTATGCCATACTGCTAGATTTGGTAGGTGCGAAAGGCGCGCGTTTTTACAAAGAAGCCGTTTCAAGAGAAGTGGCGCCTCAAACCGTTGAAAAAGTATGGGGCATGGCCATCTCGCTCGGGTTTGGCGAATATTTTATCAACGAAAACCGCAGTGGCGTCACTGACGACCACCTTTTTGTGATCCGCGGGGCGCAGATTCCTATGATTGATATTATCAGCATGCCCAACGAAGGTAGCCATCCTTTTGGCGATCATCACCATACCCATGCCGACAATATAAATGTGATTGACAAAAAGGTGCTGAAAGCCGTGGGCCAAACGATGACGGCGGTGATTTTTGAGACACATAATGGAGCGATGTAAGTTGGTTATTTGTTTATGGGGGGATTTGGG
>JANMME010000167.1:0-3997 GCA_031373015.1 Saprospiraceae bacterium | reverse complement strand
CTTTCGACAAGCCCGAAAGGGCTGCTGCAGCATTGCCGATGGTTGAGAAAGAAATTCACCCGACCGACTATTTCATGCAGCCCGTTGCAGGTCCCATTCACCTTACGGGTACTTGCGGAGAACTTCGCCCCAACCACTTTCACGCAGGCCTCGACATTGATGGGGTAACGGGCAACCCAGTGTTCGCCGCCGCTGATGGCTATATCGAAACCATCAAAGTGCAGGGCGGTGGCTATGGAAATGCCCTTTATGTGCGCCATCCGAACGGCTACACCACGCTGTATGCACACTTAGACCGTTTTACTTCAGACATTCAACAGTTTGTAAAAAACAGCCAGTACCAACACGAGCGTTTTGAGGTCGAACTAAAACCGCCCGATGGGCTGTTCAAAGTTAAAAAAGGCCAGCAAATTGCTTATTTGGGCAACACGGGAAGCTCGGGCGGGCCGCACCTCCATTTCGAGATCAGAAGCCCTTTGGGAAAAGCGGTGAACCCCCTTCTTTGTGGGATTCCTGTGGCAGACAATGTTGCCCCAGACCTTCGCGACATGAAAGTTTACTTCCTCAATAACCAACGCGAAGTGTTGGGCAGCAAGTCATTTTCGCTCCAAAAAGATAAAAAAGGCAACATTGGCCTGGAAGGCGATACCGTGCGCATCGGAGGCGCTCGTGTCGGGTTTGGTGTCAAAACTTATGACCATACTACCGGCTTCCGCAACGACAACGGCGTGTATTCCGTAGCACTTTTTGCCGATGACCAACTCGCTTTCCAATGGACTGCCAATGAGTTCGATTTTGACGATTCGCGTTATATCAATGCGCACGTTGACTACGCTGTTCAAGAACGCTACGGTGCTTGGTTTCACCGCTGCTTTACCCTGCCGGGAGATTTTTTGGGCAATTACACCCGCACCCAAAACATGGGGGCAATATCGCTTGACAAAGACAAGCCCACAAAAATAACCCTGAAAATTAGCGACGCATTGGGGAATACCCGTCAACTCAACTTCTGGGCTTTGCGGGACGAATCGGCCATGGAAACCTTTTTGAGTGCCCCCTACCAGTTTTTGTTGCCCTTCGACGCGGAATCACATATTGACCTGGAGGGGGTTTCATTTGAATTGCCAAAAGCTGCACTGTACGAAACCGTTCTCTTACAGTATGCGAGTAGCCAGGACAGCAGCAGCGACATCTATTCCCTTATGCACCACCTACATGATAAGTGGACACCGGTTCACAAGTCTTTCGATTTGAAAATAATGCCGACTCGCTTGCCCCCGGCACTTCGCTCAAAGGCGGTCATTGCCAATTGCAATGGGGGAAAGCCAGATAACTGCGGCGGCACTTGGCAAGGAGAATGGCTCAGCACCCGCGTCAGAATGTTTGGAGACTTTTGTATCATGGCCGATACCGTTCCTCCGAGCATTACGCCAGTGGTATTTTCCGCTGATATGCGCCGTAAAAACACGATGGCTTTCCGAATTGTTGACAATTTTGCCATAACAGGCACGGCAGACAATTTGATTTATCGCGGCACCATTGACGGGCAGTGGGTATTGTTCGAGTTTGACAAAAAGCGCAACCGCCTTAGCTACGAGTTTGATGAGCGCGTTGAAAAAGGCGAACATACCGTACGCGTCACCGCAAAAGACGACCGGGGAAATACAGGGATTTTTGAAGGGAGGTTTTTGAGATGAAAATGGTTAAACCGTAAAATGCAAAACCGGAAAACCGCAAAATATAAAACCAAGAGGAGAAGGTCCGTTCTTTGCCGCCTGCGTTTTCGCCGCTCATTTTTGAGTTTTTGGGTTTAAATCAATAAAAAATGGCAAATTTTCCGCTCTTTGGCTTGGACTTGGGAGGCACTAAAATTGAAGGGGTTGTCCTCGAAAGTCGGTTTAATCCACACCCTATTTGTCGCCTGCGCATCCCTACCGAAGCGCATCTGGGATACCAGCACATCATTGGGCAAGTGGCCAAAATGTTGGAAATGCTCCAAACAGAGTCTGGTCTGAAAGCCTTATCCCTTGGCATTGGCCATCCTGGAACCCTTGATCCCAACACAGGCGTGATAAAAAATGCCAACACTACGGTGCTCAATGACCAGCCTTTTGATAGAAACCTGGAAGCTCGGTTGGGTATTCCCGTCCGTTTGGCAAATGATGCAAACTGTTTTGCGGTAGCCGAAGCGCTCATGGGGGCAGTTAAAGAAGTGATGCCCAATGCAGAGGTTGTGTTTGGCGTCATACTTGGCACGGGCGTAGGGGGTGGTTGGGTGATCAACGGTAAAGGGCGCAACGGCCGACAGGGTATTTCTGGTGAATGGGGACATAATTTTCTCGACGAAAGCGGCGGCCCTTGTTACTGCGGGCATTCAGGTTGTGTAGAAAATGTTATTTCCGGGCCGGCACTGGAGCGTTACTATGCCGGCCTGACGGGAGAAAAACGAACCCTTCGCGAAATCGCAACCCGTTCAGCATCAAACGAAGACCTGGCGGCCACCCAAACCATGGATCGGCTGCTGCATTTTTTTGGAAAAGCCATGGCTGTTGTCATCAATATCATGGACCCCGACGCGGTGGTGCTGGGCGGCGGCGTGGGCAATATTGACCGGCTCTACACCGACGGCCCCGCCGAAGTGCAAAAACACCTTTTCAACCACCGGATTGACACTGTGTTCCTTCGCCCAAAATTGGGCGACAGCGCCGGGGTGTTCGGGGCGGCGTTGCTGTAACGGCGACTTTAGTCGCCGGAATTTGGAGATTCATGACAGAATGACAAAGCTTGGGTACTCGGGTTATTAAAGAAATCCTCTGATAAATTATTGACAATCAATAGGTTTTTTGTTTGTACTCAAGTGTCTTAGGAACGCGGTTGGAATAAAGGTACAATTTTGGGGTGCCGATTTTGGCTCTGTCAAGGCGCGAGGAAGGCGTTTAGTGGGGCTAAAAAACCGACGAGCAACGAAGAGAGAGGCAAAATAAGGCCGCCAAAATTGTACCTTATATTCCAACCGCGTTCCTTACGACCCCACGTCAAACGATTTTTCACGGAATCTTTTCTAAAAACCGAAATCGCGTTACCTTTGCGGCCTTTTTAGGGGCTGCCCCGAAATCTCTTTCACCCAATATTTTAAAATTCATTTCCGAAAGCGTTCGGGATTCACCATTCAGCATCCAAAATAATGGCAACGACGACAGATATCCGCAACGGCCTTTGCATAGAGCACAACAACGACATTGTCAAAATCATTGATTTTCAAAAATTTCAGGTTGGGCGCGGCAGCGGCAAAGTGTGGTGCAAGCTAAAAAGTACCACTACTGGTCGAGTGGTGGAGCACACCTACAACAGCGGTGCCACTGTTACCGAAGTGCGCGTGGAACGCCGCAAATTCCAATACCTCTATCCCGAAGACGGCGGCTACGCACTGATGAATCAGGAAACTTACGACCAGATCTCCATACCCGAAGAAATGGTGGACAACGGAAAATTCCTAAAAGAAGGCGACATTGTGGACGTGCTTTACCATGCAGCAAAAGAAACCATTCTCTCCGTCGAACTTCCTCAAACAGTAGAACTCACCATCACCTACTGCGAGCCAGGCCTGCGTGGCGATACGGCCACCAACACCCTCAAACCCGCTACCGTAGAAACGGGCGCTGAAGTGCGCGTGCCGCTCTTCTGCGAACAAGGCGACAAGATCAAGATTGATACGACTACGGGCGCGTATATGGAGCGGGTGAAAAAGTAAAGGTGCACCAGAGTTGAAACACACGCCCTCCGAGTTTTGGTTGTTTCAAAAGGGTAGCCGCCAACCTTAATTCGTTTTTCGTAACTGTTTAGCAGGGTTTCAAAATCCCGAAGGGATTGAATATGAATAGCCCCGGATGCAATACGGCTTTTGCACAGCCCCTTGTTTCTTCCTCCTACCCCGAAAAAGCAATTTTTCGGGAAAAAAAGAGGCTGTTTTTCAAATGCCCCCAGTTCATTGACATAT
>JANMME010000163.1:0-12964 GCA_031373015.1 Saprospiraceae bacterium | reverse complement strand
CCCAAATCCCCCCATAAACAAATAACCAATCAATGCCATTTATCCAGGGCTCGGTGCTCGTAGCGTTCCATGGCGGAAAGCAGATCTGGAATCGTGTCGGCGGCAATGCAGAGCCGACGGTTTTGCTCTTTTAAAAAACCGTTTTCCACCATATTATCAAGCATTTGTAAGAGCGGATCATAATAGCCCTGCACACTTAGCAATCCAATGGGTTTTTGATATTGGTGGAGTTGGGCCAGTGTAAGCGCTTCAAAAAGTTCGTCCATAGAACCGTAGCCACCTGGCAAGGTGATGACCCCGTCGGTGCCCCGGATAAGCATATCACGGCGTTCTGACATGGTGTTTACCACGATCATATCTTTCACGCCGGGGTGGCCAAGTTCGAGGCCATTGAGTTGGTGCGTGATGATGCCCGTGATGGGGCCATCTTCAGCCAACACAGCATCGGCGAGCACCCCCATAAGGCCCACACTGCCACCCCCAAAAACGACGCGGATATTGCGTTTGGCAAGGGTTTTGCCGAGCTCGGTGGCGGCTTCTGCAAACCACGGTTGGTTGCCTTTGTTGGCGCCGCAATAGACTGCAATTGATTTCATACGAGAGAATGCGTTAATTTTACGGCGCAAACCTCGCATATTTTACTCAGAGGCTTATTGAGTTATTTGGCTGCAGCCACGGAAAAAACTCAAACAGCCTTCCAAACCGATTTACACATGAACATCCAACGCACTGCTGCGCTTTTCGCGCTTACGCTTTTCAGCCTCCTTTCCTGTGATAAAGCCAAAACGCCGGTTGAACCTGACCCCGTTTTCGATATCTTTGTTAAAAACGACTATTTTGAGATTCAAGCCAAATACGCGATTTTCCTTTCCAATGCCGATGGAGAAACGGTTGCTTTTCGATGGCTTCCAAGTGAAGACACGGCCCAAATTCAAGTACCGGGCAGTCAGCCAGGGGATCACTTTGATTGCACGATTTTAAAAGTGACTACCCTTGAAGCCCCGGGCTCGGGTGTGAAAGACACTTTGTTGACACTAAGTACCTATACCAATCTTTCAAGCGGACAGCACATCAACCTCCGCGATCTTTCTTTCCAGCAGTACACCAGTTTGACATTTACACTCACGGGTTTTACAACACTTGACTCGATTGAAGTGTCGGACGGGCTCGCGTTCTCCCGCCCGCAAGCCAACAACAACTATTATGGCAGCTATTTAGTAAACAATACAGGTCGGTGCTGGATACGGGTATTGGTCAATGGCGAGCATTTTTGGAGGTTTTTGATCTTCAAGAATGTGGGCGAAACCCTTGATGCCAGCACTATTGACGTTTCGCAACTGCTGCTGAACCTCTCTCCTCCACTCCCAATGGAACTGCCCTTTGTGACCACCTGGCAATATAAACTGGATGGGGTGGTGGATACTTCAAATCTCGAATTTTTCCCGCTCAGTGAACACATTCGGGCCCCCGGGGGTGCTGTGCCCGTCTATAATTCGGTGCAGGTTTTTGAACCGGTGAACAATGACGCTTTTGACCCTAACCGGCCATACATTGACCTTTTCCGTTTACAAACGAACGGGCCTTTGGGCAACGTAAATGGCTATAACTATTTGAGCGACAATTTCTATCCATCTGTGCCAACTTCTTTGCCTGAGCCTACATTCGACCTTTTGGCTACCACTGCTGCGAACAATCGAGCAGTGGCGGTGAATTGCATCGGCGACTTTGATTTGCTGGCGTTTGCACGCACTCGCGCCGGCACACCCAACATCAACTGGGAGGTGATTACCAAGCCTGCGAACGGTATTGTGCTGTACATTTTGCCAGATGTGCCAAAGGAACTTGGCGATCGTTATCCTTCCTTGAAAAATTACGATTTCAACACACAAGTGCGCGCTCGCGCCGAAAATTATGAGCGGCTGAATTATGAAGAGGTTGTGCAGAAAAGGCTCGAGAATGCCGATCCGCTGTGGCAGGCTAGGGGAGGGTATTTGGGGAGGGAGGAAAGTTTTTGAGGTACTAATAAAGTATAGGAAATACAATTCCTTAATTGTCTCGCGCCAAGATTAGTTTTTGCGTAAACCGACTCTTAACAGTTCTGAGACTTATAATATACGCGCCTTTGGCAAGGTCTTGCACACCTATATTCAATAGGTTGTAGCCTTTCTGGCAGTTATAAGAATCCTGCAACACAATGCGACCAGTCATATCGGCAACGACATAAACTAAGGGTACTTCTGACTGAGCCGTGAACTGCACCATGAAGAAATCAGAAACAGGGTTTGGGCCGGTTTTGATATCAAGGATATCGGAAGCAGGCGTTTCTAAATCTGCAAATCCCTCCGCAACGATGCTTTCGCCGCCTTCGCCCGGTGCAAATTGAGTTTGGCACCCGGTAATCACCACATCATCAATATAAACCTGATCGTCGTCGGCAGAAGCGTCAGCGCGGAAACGGAAACGGGTATTTGAGGTGAATGGCCCGGGTATCGTGACGGTCGCATTTTTTCTGACACCATTGGTAAATTCAACGCCGGCGTTGAAATCACCCACCGTAGTATAGCTCGAACCGCCATTGGTAGAAACCTGAAGCCAAAAATCTTCATTCGCTTCAAAACTTGTGGCGATGTATGAAAAACTCACCTTCATTTCGCTATAACTAGTGCATTTTTGAGAACTCGTTGTCATAATGGAGGTATTCGTGTTATCCCGCAATTGGATGCTATACGGAACCGAATTGGCAAAAGCTGCATTGTTGATGCGGGTGCAGTCGGTGCCCCCATCCGTCCATATACCCCATGATGTTTCAAAGTTCTGATTGTTGTGCGTAACATAAGTGCAGGTGGGAGTCGGTGTCAGCGCCGCATTGACGGTGCTCAGAAGTTCCACTACAGCACCAATAATAGGGTTTCCCGTGATTAAATCTGTGATCACCCCTTCGATATAGCACCCACGCAGATAGCTTGGGGTTAAAGTAACGTTTTGATTTTGGGCAAAAAGGAGACCTGTAAAAAGGCATCATAAGGTTAAAATGAATACTCGCATTTTTATAAAAGTTTTATTGTGGACGTTAAAGGAACAAACCATTTTTGTAGGATTCTTTTTTGATCCCAAGGAATGAGATGAAGAGTGGGAGCAGATTTTTCATGTTACTTTTTTTATGTGAAAATGAGTTATTCTTTTTCAAGTTTGAACACCTTCGACCCCTCGCCCATGATCTTCAAAAAATATACTCCTGCGGCCAAATTTGAAAAGTCTTGTTGCTCGATGTTTTTCCCTGAAAAAACTACCTGTCCCATTGGATTGGTCAGTTCAAAATACGAAGCATCGGCGGTATCATCCACAAAGATATGCGCGCGAAACGGGTTGGGATAAACCACCAAGGGTTTATCTGCCTCCTTCAAATCCTTCGTCCCGACGGCTGGATTGCAAAAGGAGCCAGTGCCTACCAGAGCCGTCATTTCGCTGCATAGATAATGGTAATTGGCCAGTTGGTTGGCGTTCAAGGTGCCCGTCAAAAGGTTGTTCTCCTCCTCTGGGTCGGCGGCCAGACGGTAAAATTCTTGGTGGCCGTCGTCAAAATGGAGGAGCTTGAAATTTATGTTTCGCATGGCTTTGCCGTCGTCCGTGTCGGGCGTGTCTTTGAATATTTCGGTGAAAGCCCAAGGGCGGACGCTGGTGCTTTGATTGGTAAGTATGGGCAGGATGCTTTTGCTGTCCACCGGGTTACTGGCCGGGATTTCTGAGGGCCAATCGGTGTAGCCGAAAAGTTCCAAAATAGTGGCAAACAAGTCCACCGTGTTCACCAAGGCATCGCTCGCGCGCCCCGGATTCACGACCGACGGCCCGGAAATGACGAATGGCACATGTACGCCATATTGGTAAATGGTGCCTTTCGCTCGGTCGGTGTTTGAAATCTGAGCGGTTTGGGTCGAGTTTCCGTTGTCGCCGATGAAAATAATATCCGTGCTGTCCAAGCGGTTGTGGACTTGCAGCGAATCAAAGAGCCGCCCAATTTCATGGTCCAGCGCTTCGAGCGATGCCTTAAAATAAGGCTTCGGGTTCATCATGATGTCCGATGGTGTGCCGCTCAAGGTGTACGAATGAAGTTCGGCGGGCGGCAAGTGGTACGGCGAATGCGGGGCATTGAAGGCGAGCCACAAGAAAAACGGCTTGTTGTTTTGATCCTTGATCCACGCAATTGCGTCGTTGGTGGTCTCGGTCGTGGCGTAATTGAGGACGGTATCCGGCTCCGGAACGCCGTTGGCCAGTTTTATCCACTTGAAATAGTCGGGCAGTGCGCCGATGAAAATGCCCGAAAAATGATCGTAGCCCATGATGTTTGGGTTCATCAGGTTGGAAGACGGCATTTGACTGTGCAAGTGCCATTTCCCGAGGTTGGCCTTTGCTATTCCGCTCGGCTGATAAATATTCAGCAGGCGCGGAATCGTCAGTTCGTTTATGTCCAGCGAACCGGAGGCGCCCATGCCGCCCACAATGCTGCCCACTCCCGTGCGAAAACTATACCGGCCCGTCAACATCCCCGCCCGCGTGGCCGAGCAAACTGGATTAGACCAAGCGTTGGTAAATCGAACCCCTCGGCTCAACAATTTTCGGATGTTGGCACCGGAGCGGTGTCCTCGTGATCCTCATAAAAACCGAGGTAGTCTGTGCCCAAATCGTCGGCGATGATGAGGATGACGTTTCGCTGCGCTCCCGCCTGGGGCAGGGCAGCAAGGGTCAAAAACAAAAAGAAACTGACTAGATTTTTCATAATAGAATTGTCTTGGAAACGCGCTGCACCTCCAGCACTCGCTTCTAACGCACTTTTGTTATTTAGGAACGGGTGAATAATAACTTGTTCCTTAATTTCCAAGTTTTTCGCCTGGATCCATTTGCTTGTTTTTTTCAATGGCTTCAGCGTCCCAAATAATGCCAAAATACTTGGCATATTCCGACAGAGGTCCAAGCCCAACGGAGGCCCTGCGTTCATCTACATGATCTACGTCTTCAATGGGGGAAAAACAGTTTTTTCCCGTTTTGGGGTCAGTATAGACCTGGCTGCCGTAGATTTGTTTTTTGCCGTTACGTAATAGCACACGGTCTTCAAGGAGGGCCAGATCTGCAGCTTCGGCATCTCCCTTTTGGACAGCTTCCCGCATTATGGGCAGATATTTTTCCTGATCTTTAATATCCGCATGCTGGATCACGAGAAAAAGTGCCGTATTCCCTTTTTTCCCTATTGCTTTGGTTCCGAGCCAGCCATAGGTATCAAGTACGTGTTTAACAGTAACAGTGTTTAGGGAGTCCGCGAGGAACATGGCATCGAACCATGACTTTGTTTCTACAGAGTTATGTCCGAATTTTTCAAAGACACTATCGGCCATCAATCGGTACTTCTGGTCTTCCACCAGAACCCTTTCAAGCGCAGTGGCCAATTCAGGCATCGTCGGTTGATTGGATTTCACCAATGCGCATAGTTCAGCCCACCGGGATGATGCATGTAATGGCGTAAAGGCTTTTTCAGCGGTCAATTCGTCTAATCTATCGAAGGACGCCCGCTCGGCTATTCGAAACAGGTTAAAAAAAGCCGAGTCCGGCACACCTGCCATAGACCAGGCACGCGCAGCATTGAAGCGATCCTGTGTATAGCCTTTCCAGCCGTTAGACCGGAAGGCAGCTGAATATTCGGCTGCCGCGCCGGAATAATCAATTTTCTGATAAAGATACTCCGCTTTGGCAATGTGTTCAGTGTATTCTTCAGACTGGGCTTTAACTGTTGAAAAACAAAAAAAGCAAAGGAAAAGAACGAAAATGGTCTTCATGATCAAATGTTTAATTGTGAAAATTACCAAGTTATTATTCACCCGTTCCTTAAAGCAAAATATGCCGACTGGCATCATTCAGCCAATATTATGGGTTTGGAAATTCGCTCGCCATCTTTTTCAAGCACGACTAAATAAATCCCGGCGGGAAGGTTATTCGCCTCAAAGGTGTAGCGATACGCTCCGGCATCTTGGGACTGGCGTGGCAGGGGTGTTGCGACCAAAACTCCGGTAGCGTTGAAAACTTCTATGGACACACTCTGCTTGTTCAGAAGGGAATATTGGAAGTTGGTGCTGCCATAGAACGGATTGGGAGCAATGGTAAAATCAGTCGTCGTAATCGTGGCAGGTACGGTTGGTGGAGCTTCCTGTTGCGCACGTTCCTCACTTGGCGAGGCAAGCTCGTTATTGCAACCTTCGATATAAAAGTGTGCAGTTGCTCCTTCCAAAACCGTGAACCCTGCTTCCAAAACAATTTCAGTACCCGCATTCAAAATACAAACGTCCCCGGACTCCACTGTACCGCTCGTAATGTGGATGTAATCATTTGCTTCCACAGAAGAAACGGAAATGCCTGGAATCTCCGGCAGCGAGCCTTCATAGTTAGCGATGCAGCCGGGAGGTTGAATGCCCAGAATCACTTCTTGATCTGTGTTGTAAGTATTACCAGGGTTGAGGTTATCAAGAGAGTAGTAATCAATGGAAGTCCATCCCCAACCCCAGTTCATGCGAAACAAACCATCTTTATACCCATCACAAACCCATGCATGACCTGCATCATCAGTAGGATCAGCCTCATTTTTCTCATCAACTCCTCTATAATAAACAGGTCTCCCCGCATCTATTTCATCTTTTATTATTTCGGACCAGGAAGATACCGCTTCGGATCGCATCAAAATGGAACAGCTTGTATAACCAAATTTCGTGGCTAATGCATTTTGGGCATCTTCAATGTTCGAGCCGCTCGAACGTACGCCGTAATTCATTTGTGCAGCGATACCACAATGGTACATCAACAAACCAACTTGGTCTTTTTGATTTTGAGTAGAACTGGCACCTAAGGCATCGGGCATTTCTTCCCAATCGTAATAGTCTCCGCCAACCCATCCAGTGAACACACCGGAGATACCATCACTCCAATCAATGTCTATATCCATTACCGCGTACGCGCCGGAAACGGGAAAGTTCCAATATTTCATGATTTGGGCCATCGCTGTTGCAACGCATCCGGTTGGGGCATGTACGCCATTGGAGTCAGGACAAAAGTCATTATAATAGCCTGATTGATTCCAGGTCGTCTGCAGCAAAGGGCCAGCCGTGTTGCTGGATTCTGCATTAGAAAAGGTCTCCTTTTCCAGTGCGTCCCATATCGCAGATATCTGAGGTGTTGGAGAAAGACGTTTCTCCACAATTTCTTCCAACTGTTTTTCATATCCGCTCATCCAGTATTTCACCACCTCAGGCATGTTTTCCGTCGGAAAGCTACCATTCGGAGAGTATGCAAGGATGGGGATGGAGGCTTTTGTCCCGGCTACGATGACAAATCCTTTTCCATCATCGGGCGTGCAGACGTAATACATGGGGTTTCCACCACGGCTGGCAGGCGTTTCGGCCGTCCTCATGTTGATGGCAGATTTGCCGGTTTTCGACTGGAAGTAGTTGCCGGCTACCTGAAGCGCGGCACTCTTGCTGACCGTTTGTCCCTGAACAGGAGACAAGCAAACAAGAATCATCAGACTGAACAATATCTGTTTCATAATGAATTCGCTTTTAGAATTAGGAAAATTGGTTGGAAACAGGCAATTACTTTCTGGATGATTCCAAATTGTTCAGTTGAGTACGTAGCGCATCATTGTCTTTTTTCAGTTCAATGACGTACAGGGTGAGCTCCTCTATTTTTTGCATCATTTGGGTCATTCCTTTCGCAACCTGCAGACCTTCAGCCTGGATTTCGCTGGCCGGTGTCACGTCAGGCAGGTGTTTGTTTTCCTTGATATACTGCTCCACTTCGGCCAAAGGACGCAAGCGAAAGTTATCTTCAAACACAAAATCCGACCAGCCGGTCTCCACGCGGATTTCTTTGGCCTGGATGGTGCCGTTCACAGAAAGCTCATACTTCGGGTCTAAGGTGCCGATACCGACATT
This sequence comes from Saprospiraceae bacterium, assembly GCA_031373015.1. Taxonomy (GTDB): domain Bacteria; phylum Bacteroidota; class Bacteroidia; order Chitinophagales; family Saprospiraceae; genus M3007. Next base: position 4,994 of record JANMME010000163.1, on the reverse strand, counting down.
GCCTCCGCCGTCAATCATCATGTGTGTTCCGTTATCCTCATTCCCGAAATACATTGCGTCTGACGCATTTGTGGAGGCCAACTTAGTGGCAATCCACCAGCTACCGTTATAGTTATCACTGGTAAACTTGAGGTTGCTCTGGCCGTTACAATTGCCGTGTAGTTCTAGTACATCGGCGGAGCAACTTGCAACGGTAAGCGCAGTGCCCGGATTGTTCGTGCCGATGCCAACATTGCCTTCTCCGGTAATGGTCATCTTTGTTCCGCCAGAATTGCCAATATAAATCTGGTCGTCCGTGTTTATGTCGCCCAATTCTGTATCAATATACCAGAAACCGCTGTTGTTGCCATTGGTAAACTTGACTTGCCCACTCCTGTCCTCACTACTGGCGTGTAGTTCTAGTACTGCGCTGGAGGTGGCGGAACTGGAAACGGTAAGCGCAGAGCCAGGATCGACCGTGCCGATGCCGACATTGCCTCCTCCGGTCATGGTCATGATGGTTCCGGCGACATCATTTACAAATCTTAAGCGGTCGTCGGCACTTGTGGGGGCTACAAACGCTTTTATATTCCAATTGCCAGTGTTGGCGTTGGAAAACTGGAGCGTCCCCCAGTTGGAATTGCTGCTTTTCAGATCGAGCAGGGGGTCTACCGAGCCTGCAATTGTTAGTTTGGCCGTGGGAGTGGAGGTGCCGATGCCGACATTGCCAGTCAAAGCGGAATATTGGTTTGTTCCGCTGGTGAGCCAATTTGGACTTGCCCAGCTGGCATTACCGCTGGCATCGCTTTTCAGGTAATAACCAGTGACGGCTCCATTCGTTACCTGTAGTTTCGTCGTCCTAGTGGTGCCGTTTACATCTAATTTTTGAGTAGGAGTGGAGGTGCCGATGCCGACGTTTTTAGTCAAAGTAGTTGGATAGATGGTCGTCGTATTTGTATTCCACTGTGCAGAAGCGGAAAATTGCAGTGCAATACAAAAAGTAACCAGGAGGAAAAGGGTTTGGAAAAAACGATTGTTTTTCATGGTGCTAAAAGTTTTAAAGTGAAAAAATTGAGTTAGAAAATTTTAGGGGGATTCTTTTTGCCCCTTTCTCCTCTTAGTCGCCACCTCCTTCTTCCATCCCTCGTTGGAAACAAAATTATTTTTCAAAACTGAAAATAAAAAAGGCCGGTCGGGAGCATCAAATGCTTCCGACCGGCCATCTAAAGTGTTGGTTATTAAATAAATATCTATTTTCTCCCAGGCCCTAATCTTTCCAACATCTCATCCAGAAAAATGTCAAAATTTTTAAGTTGGTCTTGGCGGCAAATTTTTTTGACGGCTTCAAAATGGGCGATGTTCTCGTAGTTGATCGCTTTGTATATGCCGCAAATTTCGTTTTGAATGCTGTCAATCGCGGGCTTATTGGAGTCCTTTTTAAGCACTCCATAGAGCGCCGTATAATTTCTATACAATTGGTCTCTCAGGTCGCCGACTGTCCCTTTATGGACATCAATCATGACTTTGAACTGATCGGCTTGAAGGCGGTCAAAATGCAGTTTGCGCAGAATCAATTCGCCGCCCTCCTTATCGTCGGCAGGAGGCCTGTCTTTGGGCGACAACTCGTAATACTTGCCTGCCAGCTGCACCAGATTCAGAAGCAAAAGTGCGATGATCGCGGTTATGTATAAGGCGTTTTTGCTCATATTAAATTGTTTCGAAAGGGATTACCGGATAGATGCCATCTTGGCGCATCAGAACCTCCATCTTGTCTGATTGGGGCGAGGGACTTTTGCCTGCTACCCAAAAGTTGGCTGCAAGCAATAGGGTGAAAGAGGCCGCCATGGCCCAGATCATGCTCTTAGAAGCCATCTTGGTCCGGCTCAGGCGGGAATGCAGCCGCGACTTCAGGGCATCGAGAAAAACCTCATCAAGGGTGTTGGCTGAGGGGTTGATGTTGTCAACGCCCCGCATAATTTCGTCAATTCGATGTAGTTTGTTCTTTTCCATAGGTTGCCCTGAATTGTTAGACGACATTCATGTAAAGACCCCTCGCTCAGAGGTCAAAATTTTCGAACATTTCTTCCAGCAGTTTTCTAAGGTTCGTTTTAGATCGATAAAGCAGACTTTCAACTGCCTTTTCGCTTGTGTCCAGAATCTCTGCTATCTCTTTGTGCGTTTGTTTTTCAAAACAAGATTGCACCAAAGCAATTTTTTGATTGTCAGGCAATTGATTGATGGCAGCAAACAGGGAATCGTGCATCTCCTTGCTTTCCAACTCCACACCCGGATGCCTGAAATCCACCGGCTCTCGGAAAGCGGTTTCGTCCTTTGGGCTGTAGATGGAGAAGATGATCCCAAACCTTTTTTTTCGCTTCTTGAATTTTAAAAAATCCAATGACTTATTGATAGCGATCCTGTGCATCCAGGTTTTCAGGCTGGAATTTCGGTCAAACTTGTGGATTGAATCACAGACGGCAAGAAAAACATCGTTGCATATCTCTTCTGCATCTTCCTTGCTTTGCAAATAGGTAAAGGCCACGTTGTGAATACCGGATGCGTATAAATCTACCAGCCGGCCAACAGCAGCAGGATCTTTTTGCAGCAATTTTTCAATTATCGCTTTTTCCTCTTCCATCGATCGCGGGAATTGTAAGAGAAAAGGTGCTTCATTTTATGCTGCAATGTTATTGAAATATGTTGAAAATCAACTAAAGAAAGCCCGCACCGAAAATACGGTACGGGCTGCTCAGTGAAAAAAATCACCATTCCTTAGTATCTGGTGTAAGTCTTTTTTCGCCTCGTTAAATGACAGGCATTCACGCTACAATCAGTCTTCTCCGAAAAATCAAGCGCTCAACGTTCGATGCGTCCAAACCGCCAACCCTGCGTCCAATGCCGCCACGGCAATGAGCATGGGCAAGTCAAACATCAAGGCTAAGGCCGACAGCGCAATACAAAAACCATAGCGCCCCCAAACCGAGGCTTGAGCAAACCATAAGGCTTCATTTTTGATGGCCGCGTAGTAATAAGTGCAAAGCAGCAAGGCCAGGAGCCCGACCACTCTAATCCAAACTTCTTCGGCTGGGCCGAGTTGGAGCATGGAAGTTACCATCTTGGGCATGAGGAGGAATCCTGTGCCCGTGAGCGCCATGTAGGCGATTTGTCCGTAAAGTGAGTTTTGCCAATTTTTCATCGTTTTGCTTGACTAATTTGTAAAAGAATCGGCGAAAAATAGGCATTTTGTTTTAATCAAGATAGGGGTAGGCCAACACAGCACCTGTTTCAGACATGCAACCCAATAAAGCGCTTCCAGCCAAAGAGCCTGCCGCTGAACAAGGTAATTCCAAATCAGCCGTAAATTTCCAGCGCAGCAATTGCCAGTCCCAAGGCAATTGTGAGCAACACAAATCGCAGGTGGTTGGCCATCGTCCAGCGTTTCACCAAGCGGTGCAGGGTGGCGGCTTCATATTCCTGGCCTTCGAAGTATTTGTTCATGGGAACGAAGTAAACGATACTCCAAATGCTGGTGGCGAAATTGAGCCCGAAAGCCAATTTGGAATACAAGGCGGCTGAGCTTTCGTGCCCCCACAACAGTATCATAGCGACCAATGAAAACAAAAAGCAAGTCAGGTGCATCCAACCAAAAAAAGAGCGGATTTGGCCTTTTCGGAAAAAGGCTTTGTTGCGCTGCATATCGTCTATGTCTCCGCTATTCCAGTTGGGGATAATGGCTATTTTGTCAAAAATATGGCCGCCCAAGTGGATGGTAAAAAGTAGGACAGTAGCCCAAAGTATGATTTCGGTAAACATGGTAGTGCTGTTGAATAGTGATAGGAATAGGGTTTTGTCTCCGATCAAAGCGGCTGCGGCGCGGCTTTGAACTTGTTGTATTTACCCGTCAATTTGCCGATGAAGTAGAATATGGGCATGATGATTTTTTTGACAAAGCCTGGCATATCCGGCACATCGTACTCGTTGCGGTAACGGCAGGAGAGATACGCCCCGTCGAACATTTCTGGGCGCTTGTCAGTACCCTGATTGAGTGCATCATAAAGCGTGGTGAGGAAAAATACCACGTTCTCCGCAGGATCAATCCAGCCCGTGATGTGCAGTTCTTCCTCGCCAGCATTCCAGAAGCGGTGGGGAACACCGCGTTTGAAGGTCACGCTATCGCCGACGCCTCCAAATTGCTCCGCTTCGCCAAAGATTTGGTAGCCGATTTTGCCTTTCACAACGGTCACGCCTTCGTCCTGGCGCAGGTGGGTGTGGAAGGCAGGGCCAGCCAAAGGTGCGCAAAAGCCTTCGAGCAGTAGTTTGTTGCCCTCCATGCGGAGGAAGGTGATTTTTTCGCCGTATTTGGTTTCAATGGAGAATGGGAATGGGTGTTGCATAGTAATTTGATTTTAGTTTTTGATTTCGGCGGTTGCCAAGATGGGTTGTGCCATTAAGTAAGCGTAGATGGCCTTCAACTGATCGTCGTCGTAGTGACCGATTTCTTTCCAGGGCATGAATTTGCCGTTGATCTCTTTGCCCAAGGGTGTAACCCCGGTACGCATGGTTTTCACAAAACCTTCAGCGCTCCAACTTGCGAGGCTGCCTCCGGGAGAGAGGTTTGGCCCCATCGGTGCTTCAGGATTGGGGTCTTTGCCGCCATTGAGTTGCAGGCCATTGTGTGATAGTGAGGCGGTGACTCAAAGTCACCACCTCACTTGGTTCACAAAGGGTAAAGTCAATTACTGGCCTTGTAAACCTCGTAGGTTTCAAAAAAACTACGAGGTTTCGGAGCGAGTTCATTTTGCAAGGCTTACTTACCCGCATCCGGCATTGGCATCATCGGCGTAATCGAATCAAATTCCAGTTTCCACACGCCCTTGATCTTGCGCATAACGGCCATGCCTTTGGTTTTGCCGCCCACCTGCTGCCCGCCGATTTTGATGTCAGCCTCAGAATCCCAAACGGCGAGTGCTACGTCGTTGGTGAGCATGCGCACCTGCACGTTTTCGTACTTGAAC
>JANMME010000144.1:0-2097 GCA_031373015.1 Saprospiraceae bacterium | reverse complement strand
ATGAATCTTTTTTTACTACGACTTAGTGAATCTTAGCAATAGTCAATGGTCAACGGTCAATAGTCAATAGTCAACGGTCAACATCCATGAAACGATACCACAGAATTTTTGGCATCTTCCGAAACCCCGCCGTGCGCCGCGAACTTGAATCCCTCGACCCGGCCACCGACCATCAGCGCATAGTACACCTTGGGCTTTGCTATGAATTCCCTTTCGACATGGTGCGCGCCAACGAGTTGGCCTTGTTTGCCACCTACGCCAGCGTGTCCATTTCCTCCTTGCTCGACCGAACCGGCGAGTTCGCCAAACATGGCCAAAAGCGTTACGACGACACGCGCTTTCTCATCACCAAATTCGCGGAAGACGGCTACGACGGACCTTTTGGCCGGCGTGCCATCGCCCAAATGAACAAGATTCACGGCAACTTCCGAATCCCGAACGAGGACTATATTTTCGTGCTTTCCACGCTCATATTTTATCCGATTGACTGGATAGAAAAATACGGCTGGCGCAAGATGACGGACCAAGAAAAACAAGCCTTGTTCCTGTTCTACCGGGAAGTGGGGCTGCGCATGGGAATGACGGATTTGCCCGCGACGATGGACGATTTGCGAGCCTTTGTGGCGGAATACGAAGCCAGAAACATGGTCTTTGCGCAAAGCAACCGCAACATCGCCGATGCTACGATCAACATTTTTAAAGGCTGGTTTCCGGGCTTTTTGCGCCCCCTCATTGAGCCGGCGGTGGTGGCTTTGATTGATGAAAAATTGCGCATTGCCTTTGGGTTTTCCAAGCCGTCGGCGGCGATGGTATGGGTGGTGAACGCGGCTTTACTGGTCAGAAAATATTTCCTGCGTTGGGTGCCGGTCACATTTATGCCGTATCCGAATTTGACGGATACGACGCGGTTTGAGAGTTATTATCCGGGGGAAATTGTCATAGAAAAGGTGGGGCCTAGTTATCAGAAGCATTGATTTTGTCCCAAAGGCCCTGCGTTTGGCCCTCCGTTTTGAACCAATGCGAAATTTCCGCGACGGATAGGCCAAAAAGTCCGGTCGCTGCGGGAAAAGGCGGGATATTGAGTTAGCGTTGCGATATTATCACTTTGGCCGAGCCAAGCATTTTGCCCATCTGTGTCGCCCGTAAAAAATACATGCCTTTTGGCAAACCGTTTAGAGCAATTTGCTGAGAATCGGCGCCTTGGGGTATTTCCCCTTCGCGCACGAGCGAGCCGAGTGCGTTGAAAATCTGAAATTGCACTGCTCCGTTCGATGTCCACGATGGTTCAATCGCTACATTGACTTGATCTTGCGCTGGGTTTGGAGATATCACAAGCCGCCCTGTTTCTAACGCTACGGGTTCTGTTGCTGAAACGGGTGTGTTGATGCCCAGCGTGTCGCAAATGCTGCCAGGGATGTCATAAAGCTGATAATTAGGGTAATTGGGCAGTGAACGGATTGCATATACCGGAAGCGAAAGTCCTCTTTGTTCAAAACCTATATGGGAATCATTCGGTGTATTTATAACATGGTAAGCCTGTGTACGCCCCAGGTTGTTCAAATAGATTTTACCATTGGGTGCGTATTGCATCAAAAGCAAACTCGCTCCGGCAATGTCTATTGAAGGAACAAGGGTATCCAAAACAGGCTCCGGCAATGTCAAGTCTGCTTCCTGTATGGATAATTGTGAGGAAACTAGTAGCTTGTTTCCGTCTTTGCTGAAAGCCACTCCTCCTCCCAAGATAGCCCGAAGAGGCATGGCTATAGAGCGGGCGTTGCTGAACGCTCCCGAACACCTGTCAAAATCCATGACAACCACGCCGCAATGCTGTTGCCGCGCATATCTGATGCCATTTGGAGAAAAAGCCGAAGATCCAATATAACGACAAGACAAAGCTTCGCCGATCTCCTGAGTGTCCATTTGTTGTACCCCTGATTCCGAAAAAAGTATTATGTTGTATTTATTTGTGCCATATTCAGGGAACACCAACCACCAATCGCGGCCGTTGCCATGTCGGACTGCCGTAAATGGCTCAAATTGGCCGTCTGCCAATATATAGTTCTTGGAAATAACGGCGCCTTTCCCTCCCTCCATTTC
>JANMME010000119.1:0-4681 GCA_031373015.1 Saprospiraceae bacterium | reverse complement strand
TATCAGGATGCTATTGAAGCCTTGATGGAGAAAGAAATCCCTGAATTGCCCCTGCCGGAAGGCTTGATCATTTCGGACATTTTGATTGAAAGCGAGCGCTACTCCGGGCCTGAAATTCAACTCAAGTTACCCCCAAAACCTGTGGGGGCTTTCCATGAAAAAAAGGCGAAGAACCTGAAGGTGAATAAAGGGAACAAGACGAAATTCTTGCGGGACATGAAGTATAAAAAGCCGATCAAGCGGGCGCCGAAGCGGAAGGGGGGAGGGTGATTAAAACATCGGTCGCATCCGATTGTCCACAAACGCAACGATTTCAATCTTGTCAGGAAAAACGCGGCATAGCAGTCTTCGGCGATTTCAGTCCAATAAACCGGGAGCATCACTATTCTGACTGGTGCTGTTTTTCAATGATTTTGCGAATCCGATGCCGGACTTTCGCGTGGGGTTTGGTTTTCCCCTCCGTTGCCTGTGTTGCTCCTCGAAGCAAGAGGTCACGTTCATAGTCCGTGATTTGCTGCCACCAATCGCCCTGGGCATTGTCTTCTTGGTGACTCCCCAGTAAGGAGAGCACTTGATCCAACACTTTGGAATCATTCGTTTGCACAAGATGGCGGATGATTGTATTTTGCTTTGCTTCGGTTGTCATAATTTGACGTTGTTGTGGGTACAAAAATAAGGGGAAAGGATTGAAAATTACTAGTTTTTCAGGATTGTCAATAACATATCATCAGCCTTAACTTTCCAACCCGAGTACCCAAGCCTTGTCCTTCTGTCGGAATCCGTCTGCATCAAGTGCGCTTACCTAATGTACTGCTTTACAAAAATATTTTACCCATCTTTTGGCTAACACTCCTCGCTGCCAAGCGTGTAGCCGATTTGAACCGTGGAGTTGACGCTCCGTCAGGGTGCACTAAAAAAGTGGCTGCCGGAATAACCGACAGCCACTTTTTGAACAGAAACAGCAAATAATTACTCGTCGTCGTCCTCGTTTTTGCGGCGGGTATAGCCAGCATCCTCGATGGTTTCGTTGTCAATCTCCCAATCGTCGCCACTGGCGTGCGTGGGGCGTTTGCCATTGGTGAGGCGCACTTTATCGCCGATGGGCTTGCCAGCAGGGCGATCTTCTGCATCCAATTCAAAGGAGTCACCGCCGCCGCCAACATGGGTTGGGCGAGCACCTGCATTAGACATGGCCTTGCCGTCCATGCTCTTGGTGGCATGTGGCACGAGACGGAGGCGTTCTTTGCTGATGAGTTCGCCGGTCACGATACAAATGCCATAAGTTTTGTTGTGGATGCGGAGCTGCGCATTTTTCAGGTCTTGCACAAATCGCTGCTGGCGCTGCAGCATGCGTTGAAGCATCTCAAGGTCGGTATGCGCCGTGCTGTCGTCATACCAATCGCCGCCTTGTTGGTTGAACCCATTTTCGTTAAGGTCAGCAATTTGCTTCTCTGTTGTGCTGAGTTCGTCCTGTGCTTGCACGAGCCGTTCTTCAACGATGGTTTTGAATTCCTGCAATTCCTCGTCGCTATAGCGCACTTGTAGGTCGTTCGACATGGTGAGGGTGAATTTTGAAATTGTGTTAAGGATTCTTAATTGCCCCCCTCCCCGAGGGCAGGTAGACAAGGGTGATTGGGTGAATTTCGTGGGGCAAAATTAGCCCAATTTGCAATGTGCAAAAGGTAAAAAGAAAAATTACTTGAAATAGATCAAGTCGGCTGCCCCTGAGTCGCTTCGTTGGTGTTACTTTTCCTACTTTTGCGCGCCCTTTTTGGCCTCCCAAATCCTCGAATCCCCAAATCCTCGAATCAACAAGGAACATGACTGCTATGTCCGCTGCCAAACGCGCCAAGACCACCACCGCCAACAGTATTACTGAAAGTTACCGCCAGGAAGTCCTGCGCGACTTCCGAATTTGCTGCCTCAGCCGCGAGGCCAGCGTAATCGCCCGAAAAGAAGTGCTCACCGGCAAAGCCAATTTTGGCATCATCGGCGATGGCAAGGAGGTGGCACAAGTTGCCATGGCCCGCGCCTGGCGAAAAGGAGATTTCCGTTCGGGCTATTACCGCGACCAGACGCTGATGCTCGCCTTGGACCTGATGACCCTCGAAGAATTTTTCGCCCAACTTTACGGCGACCCCTACGGCGACCCATTCTCCGGGGGGCGGCAAATGAATTGCCACTTCGCCACAAAATTCGTGGACGATCAGAGCAATTTCCTTGACCTGAAAAATCGGTACAATATTTCTTCCGACGTAGCACCTACGGGTGGCCAGATGGCCCGAGGCCTGGGATTGGCTTTTGCCAGCAAAAAATTCCGCGAAATCCCGGCCCTCTGCGGCGACCTGAGCGATCAAGGCAATGAGGTTGCCTTCGTCACGATCGGCGACGCGTCCACTTCTGAAGGCGCCTTTTGGGAAACCATCAACGCCGCTGGTGTGCTCCAGGTGCCGCTCGCCATCAACGTGTGGGACGACGGTTACGGCATTTCTGTGCCGAAAAAATACCAAACAACCAAAGAGAGTATTTCCGAGGTTTTATCTGGTTTTGAGGCCGATTCGGAACGCGACACCAACGGCATCAGCATCTACAAAGGCAAGGCTTGGGACTACCCTGCCCTCTGCCAGCTTTACCACGAAGCGGTGGGCGAAATGCGCGTTACGCACCGCCCCGCAGTGTTTCACATTCAAGAAGTTACGCAGCAACTTGGCCACTCCACCAGCGGCGACCACCGCCGTTATAAAGACCCTGAACGTCTCAAATTCGAGGAAGAATTCGACTGCAACCGCCGCATGGCTGAGTGGATGATCGCCCAAGGAATTGCTACGGCCGAAGAAATCGAAACCATCAAAAAGGAAGCAAAACGCGAGGCCACCGAGGCCGCGCAATGCGCTTTCCGTGCTTATCACGATAAGGTTGCTGAGTTGAAAAATGAACTGATTGGCATTTTGGAAAACCTTTCCGCCCACACATTCGTGGAGGAATTGAAGCAAAAACGAGAGCCGCTGCGGTATGAGTTGTTGCAAATTGCTCGACGGGCACTCCAAAGTATCCCGGAACTCCGTTCCGGGAATGCCTCGGAACAGAGTTCCGAGCTACAACAATTCGCCGCGCTCGAACGCATCGAAGGCAATTCCATCTACTCTGACAACCTGCTCAGCCAATCTCCCAAATCACCCATCGAAGTCAAAGAAGAAAAGGCCGCGTATACCAACGAATCCCCACTCAAAGACGGCTACGAAATCCTGAACGCCTGCTTCGACGCCAATTTCGCCCGAATGCCCGAACTCTTCGTTTTCGGCGAAGACGTGGGTCATATCGGCGATGTAAATCAGGGGATGCGTGGCATGCAGCAGAAATACGGTGTTGAGCGCGTATTCGACACGGGCATCCGCGAATGGACCATCATGGGTCAAGCCATCGGCATGGCCATGCGTGGCCTGCGCCCCATCGCCGAAATCCAATACCTCGACTACCTGCTGTACGGCCTCTCGCCCCTCTCCGACGACCTTTGTACCCTGCGCTGGCGCTCTAACAATCAGCAAGTTGCGCCGGCTATCATACGCACCCGCGGGCACCGGCTCGTGGGCGTGTGGCACAGCGGTTCGCCCATGGGCATGATGCTCGGCTCGCTGCGCGGGATGCACATTTGCGTGCCACGCAACATGACACAGGCCGCCGGGATGTACAACACGCTCCTGCGCGGCGACGACCCGGCCATCGTAATTGAGGTGCTGAACGCCTACCGTTTCAAAGAGCCCTTGCCCGACAACGTAGGCACATTCACCGTGCCGCTCGGCGAGCCGGAAGTGCTGCGCGAAGGCTCCGATGTGAGCATCATCACCTACGGGGCTTGCGTACGAGTGGCCGAGGAAGCAGCTGATTTACTTGCCAAACAGGGCATTTCGATGGAAATTGTGGACATTCAGACCCTTTTGCCCTTCGATTTCAAAAACATCTGCGTGGACAGCCTGAAAAAAACAAACCGCGTCATCTTCCTCGATGAAGATTTTGAAGGCGGCGCATCGGCTTATATGCTCCAGCAAGTGCTGGAAAAACAAGGCGGATATCGTTGGCTGGATTCAGCGCCCGTTACACTTTGCGCCAAGCCCCACCGCCCAGCCTATGGCCAGGATGGGGATTACCATTCCAAGCCCCAAGTGGAAGATGTGGTGGATGCGGTGATGGGGATGATGGGAGAAGCGGGGTTGTAGGCCCGGCCCACCACGAGCTGTCATGTCGAGCGCAGCGAGACATCTGCTCAAGCACAGGGCCGAATGTTTCCTTAGGCTGTGCACCACAAACTTGACAAAACCCCTTAATTTTGTAGCAAAATTATTCTGACATGACAGCAGAAGCGCAAAAATTGACCTTGATTCAAATGATCCTGTCCTTGCAGGACTATCAAGTTTTGGACAAAATCGAGCAGTTGCTCAAAACGAACGGGGCAAAAACAAATGGTTCGGCTAAGCCTGAGACAGAGCCTCCGCTCAAGAAGCGGAAGGCGGGTTTCGCCAAAGGGATGACCCTTTACATTGCCCCGGATTTTGATGATACGCCACCAGGTTTTGAGGAATATATGGCTGATTCCCAATGAAATACCTAATTGATACCCATGTCCTGATTTGGTTTAGCGAAGATGATAAACGCTTGCCTGTTCGCATCAAATCCATTATTGAGG
>JANMME010000041.1:0-7497 GCA_031373015.1 Saprospiraceae bacterium | reverse complement strand
GAACCGATCATCAAGCGTATCTGTGACTACAACGGTAAATGCGGTGTCAGTCCCGGTATTTTGAAAACGGATTAGGTAATCAAAAGTACGCGGCTGAAAAGGAAGTTGCGCTTGCACGGGTTGTGCTGTTTTGTCGTTCGGGTCAAAACTCCCAGTGACAGTTTGCACAGTATATGCCCGGTTATTGGTCGGGTGGGCATCGTTTGAAACGGGGCATTGAGCAATAAAGGAAAGGTCGGTGCTAAGCGGCGTATTGACCGATACAGCAAAATTCAAAGTAAAAATGAGCACCTGCCCGGGAGCGAGATCGGGTAGTGCAATAATGGCTTGATTTCCAACAAATTGCCCATTTGGCATAATGGATGTTGGTTCAAGCCATTGCGCGTCAAAATCCACAGTAAGCATCGCACCTGAAACAGTAGCTGTCCCCACATTATTGACTTGAACTTTGTAATTTACCAGAAAGCCCGGCCTTGCCCGTACGGGGGTGGTGAAAAGTATGCACAGGTCTTTTATGCCAGGCTCGGGTTGGTAGATCAAGTTGGCTTCTGTGGTATTCCAAGGAGTTACTGTATAAGATTGTCCTAAGGTGCAACTCGCATTATGATAGGTGGGTGAAGATGCACTCACGGTGTAATTCCCCGGCGGTAGCGCCACGGAGTATTTCCCATTTGCATCGCTGACGCCGGTGATATTGCCGGGCAGTATGGTGAGTGGCTTGTGCCCGAGCGGGACATCACCATTGCCTGCATTGTAATCGCAGGTGTTGTCCAGGTCACGGTAGAGCCGCCCTTGAAGAAAACCGTATTTGCCGCCTTTTACCAAGGTGTGATCCCGAATGGGGGCGAGTTCGGTCCGCCAGATGCCTTGGGCTTCGGTGGCGGCGTAGAGGTAGCCGTCGTTAATGTGATAAAATCGGGCACCTTCGGTATAGCCACCAATACCTTGCCCCAGGGTAGCATCAAAAGTGAAATTAAAAAAAGGCAAATTTTGAATGCGTGTCCAATTTACCCCTTCATTATGGCTCGCAAAAAGCCCATCTGATGCTTGCATGAGAATCAAGCCTTCATTTACCAAAGGAAATCTGATCCTTGGGACATAAAAGTCTAAAATATATGGATAACGTTCAGTGGTGCTAAAGGTCTGACTCCAGCTGTTCCCCAAATCAGTACTCAAAAACACTTTCCCATCCGTATTTCCTTCTACCACTCCAACAAGTTGTTTTTTTTCGTTCCATGAGATTTGACCTATGTTTTCAGTAAGTGGTATAGCCTCCCAAGTTTGCCCGATGTTAAAGGAGCGGAATAATCGCCAGTCATTGGAACCGCGGTTAAGAAAGTACAAGGTGTCCCCAGAGGCGAGAAACCCGAGGCAATCAGCAAATTCAAAGGGCTGTTGAATTTCGGCCCATGACAACCCATTGTCATCACTGAATGAAAGTGGGACTCCAAATTTATTCCATAGGTATACTCGGTTTCCTGTTTGCACAATACCTTCCGGAGCAGCATAAACAATGGCATTTTCGAGTGTATCCCAAGTGAGTCCACAATCATTTGTACGAATAAGCGGGTAACCATAAACAAAAGAATAGCCATTTGCTTCTCCTAACACTTTTAAAATATCATGATTGTTGAAAGTCCATTCTCCATCCTCCGTGTTAGAAAAATATTGAGGGAGTGCATATGCATTATCTGTAGTGCCTCGGGCAACCAATCTTCCGCATAAACTACTGACATTTACTATTTTAGACATAAGCCCTTTGGAGAGTTCTGTCCAATTTTGTCCCAAGTTAGATGATAGCATTGATTTCAACTGGTCACTGTTTACCCAATAGCCTGATTCGGTTTTTGAGAATGTTAAAGCATTCGATGTTGTTCCACCTTCTCCATCATAAATTTTTTCGTACGAAATCGGGGCATCTAACGATCCTCGCCATATTCCTGCTGTTGTATGAAAAAAGAATTCGCCTTCTGACCAAATTACATCTTTTAGGGTTCCAAGTACAGGCAGGGTATCCAATTCCCAAGTTGCTCCCAAGTTCTTGGTTTGAAACATAGACCTGTCGTCTAAAAAAAGATAGAAAGTCTCGTTTTGATAGGCTGCTCTGACAACTTCTGCTTGAAAACTGGGCAATCCGCCCATTGGGATGGTCTGAAAGTTATCAAAATCATCCGTTGTGGATAATATGCCATTCCATACTATAGGATAATCTGCACTCCACACGCCCGCAGTTGCACCTTCAACATGTAAAAGACCTTGATAGTACCTGTAATTATGGGTTGTTATTTGCCAGGTTTCGCCAAGATTTTGAGAGGTCCATATTTTCGAACGTCCACCTGTACTTATGCATAACCACATTGAGGAGTCGCTTGTAAACACAATATCAGTCCCTGTGAGTTCATGATTATTAAAATTGGGACTCGGCCAGTTTTCGGTGTCAAAAACCACATCCCAGGTTTCTCCACCATTTGTTGACCTAAAAGCATAACATTGGAGGGGGCGTTTCTCAATGCTGTTTGTATAAATATAAGCGACATGCCTTCGCGCAAGCACAAAGACAACATTCTCTTTGACAAAAATATTTAAGAGTTTGTGCTTACCAAGCGCACGGTTGATTTTCCAATTCTTACCACCATCAGTAGAGTAGTACAGCCCTTGTTCTGTACCCGCAAACAGCTTCCCCCCTCCCTCCGCATACTTGAAAACATACCCCGGTGGCCCGTCCAACTGCTCCCAAAAAACAGAAATCGAGTCCGAGACAAATGGGGCTTGTGCGTTAGAAATATAGGAGAAAACAAAAACGCTCGTCAACACGAGCAAGGCGGTGTTAAGATTAGCCTTCATAAGACTGAAGAATTTGGTGAGTAGATTGATTTCAAATTCGGGTATAAGGTACATGGTTCCTCTAACGTTTGGTTGGTCATAATGGCCATCTGTCAAATTTCCAACAAAAAACGCCGCCCCGCAATTGAATGCGAAGCAGCGTCTATATTGAAATCTAATTGGTCCAGCCTCTTATCGCGTCCGAACAATCCCTCGGGCCCTTTATTCAATCTGGTTTCTTCCCGCCTTTCAAAAAGCCTTGCACAGACTTTAGCGTGTCCCATTGGTCATTGGCGGCAAGATTTGCCTGTGATGGCCAGGTGCCCGGGTCGTGCATGGCAAGTTGCGGGCCGGCGGCAGCCAGTATTTCTTTCAAGCGCAACACATCGGCGTCGGCCAAATGGCGGTAGCTAAAGATGCCGTATTGGTTGAGCAGCATCTGAATTTTGGGTCCGATGCCTTCTATCACCGTTAGGTCGTCGCGGTCTCCTGCGATGGCAGAGGAAGGAGGTGCTTCGACTTGGGTGGGCGATTTTTGTTTGGCCGATTTTTCTGGTTTAGGTTCTGCTAATGCAACGGGCTCTAGGACGAACACGGGAGGTGTAGAAATTTCTGGTGCCGAAGCCACAGGTTCTGCACTAAACACAGGAGGCGGGACTATTTCTGGCTCTGGCACAAACTCAGCCATGTAAACAATTTCTTCCGATGCGGGTTTTTCCGCCGCATTTTCTTTGATCTCCAAGGGTATGTCGTCTGAAATAGGGGTATCGGGAGTGTACGAGAGCCCCAACTCTGTCTCCACCTGGCGGTTGCGGTTTTGCGTCTCAGATAGATCAGATTCAAGATAGGCCACTTTTTCGCATAGGCTGGTGTTTTCCCGGAGGAGGTTTGCCACTTGGGAAACGTAATTGCTGTTGTCGGATTCGGCCACCACGGCGCGGGTCTTGAGCGATTCAAGTTCCTGGCGCAGCGCGTCAAGTGTCACACTAAGGCTTTGATTGTCGAGCCTGAGCCGATCTACCGTCTCTTTTAATCGCCCCCAAAGCACCCAGCCCAGCCATAGGCCGATGAAAAATGCGCCAAGTAGCATGATGAGGATTTCTAGCGTGTGCGTAGCGAATGGGTTATTTTCGAACATCTTTTAGGTTGATTTGATTAGTGGTTGATTTGTTTGTTTTGTGGATTTGGTTATTCGAGTGCCCGAGCTTGGCCGCTCGAATAACCAAATCCACAAATAAACATTTACCCACCCACCCGGATTTCGGCCCGGCGGTTGAGATAGCGGCCATAAGGCGTATCATTGGTGGCCGCAGGTTTGCGGTCGCCAAAGGATTTGCAGCGGATCTGCGATTTGGGCACTCCCTTTTTTATCAAAATATCCCGAATGCCGTAAGCACGGCGAAGGCCAAAATTATAGTTGTCTGCTGGCTCGCCCACGAAATCGGCGTGGCCAGTAATACTAACTTTTTGACCTGAAGAAATAAGTTGACTGGCAAGACTGGACAAGTATGCATCAATGGCGGCGTTGTCTTCCTTGCGGGTGGATTTGTAGGGGAAGTAAATCACCATGCGGTCTTCCACTTCTTCCATTTGAACCTCGTCCATATTTGAAGGCGAAACAGGCCTGGATGGCTTGTTAGCGCCCGGAACAACATTGACGGGGGCTTTTTTGCTGTTGGCTTTCTGGTCGTCAAGCGGTTGTATTTCAGGCGTTTGGGCAGATGACGAAGTGTCAATCCTATCATCAGGCACTGCAACTACTTCCTCAATCGAAGACCTGGCATCATCGTCGCTGCAGGCATTCATCAGGCCGCAAACATACCAGCGCCAGCAAATGACGCTCCAAATGGCAAAAACAGCAAAGACGAGGGATTTTGAGTTCATAAAGCATTAAGTTTCAAGTTTCAAGTGGCAAGTTAAAAGTTTTATGCATAAGTTTCAAGTAGCAAGTTTCAAGTAAAAAGTAGGAACCTGGGGACAATCGAATCTCGTTACATGAAACTTTTAACTTGTCACTTGAAACTAAAACCTTTGTTTCGCGGGGCAATTATCGCACAGATTTTCAGGTTTTTATAAAAAAGTTTAAAAAAGCCTGACTTTCGCAGCGCAATTCATCCACCCAACACCACCGTGTCTAGCATCGTCAAACTTAATAACGCTGATATTCGTCAATCTGACGGCAGCATGATTCTCCAAAATATCAGCCTGAACATAGGCAAAGGAGAATTCACCTACCTCATCGGAAAAACCGGGAGCGGCAAGAGCAGTTTGCTCAAAACGCTTTATGCCGCCCTGCCCCTCGAGCATGGCTTTGGAGAGGTGGCAGGCTTTGACCTTCGCAGCATTTCCCGCCACAATGTGCACGAACTTCGCCGCAAACTCGGCATTGTTTTTCAAGACTTCAATTTATTGACGGACAGGAATGTGGAAGAAAATCTCCGTTTCGTGCTCCGTGCCACGGGTTGGGACGATCTCACTAAAATGGACCAGCGCATCGGTGAGGTTTTGATGGAAGTGGGCCTCAACGGAAAACGCAAAGCCATGCCCTTCGAACTCTCCGGGGGGGAGCAACAACGGGTGGTTATCGCTCGTGCCTTACTCAACAAGCCCTCGCTTCTGCTTGCCGACGAGCCTACTGGAAATCTGGACCCCGAGACGAGCGACGATGTGCTAACCCTCATGCGCAACCTCGCCAAACAACACAATACCGCAGTGCTTTGCGCAACACACGATTATAGAATCCTGCAAAATTTTCCTGCCCGCATCCTTCGTGTCATAGGAGGAAAATTAGTTGATGACGAAGGAACAGGGCTGCGGTAAAATGATGGGAAGGTAAAATTCAAAACTGCGGAGCCAGAATTTGAAATCGCCGTACTTTTGCCCGCTTTACCCGTCGTAGCTTTAGCGAAGCTGGGCTCACATTGATCACATTTTTACCCGCCGTAGCCTTCCCGCCTGCCAAAACAGGGCGCTCCGGGGCGAAGGCGGGCACTCCAATCCACAAATCCACATATCCCCTCCTACGCTTCGGCTTCGGCGGGTAAAAAATACACAACAAAATATGAATCTTCACGAATATCAAGGCAAAGAACTGCTCAAGTCTTACGGGGTGAAAATCCAGGAAGGGATCGTGGCGCACAGCGCGGCAGAAGCCGTGGAAGCCGCCAAAAAATTAAAAGAACTGTACAATTCGGGCTGGTGCGTCATCAAAGCGCAGGTTCATGCCGGCGGGCGCGGCAAAGGAGGCGGCGTAAAATTGGCAAAAAGCCCCGAACAGGCAGGCGAACTCGCCGAGGCCATGATCGGAATGCATCTTATCACACCTCAAACCTCTGCCGAAGGCAAGTTGGTGCGCAAGGTGCTGGTGGCACAGGACGTGTTTTATCCGGGTGCTGGAGCGCCCAAAGAATTCTATATCAGCGTTTTGACAGATCGTGGCCGTGGCTGCAACGTTATCATGTACTCGCCCGACGGTGGCATGGATATCGAAAAAGTAGCGCACGAAACCCCAGATCGGGTGTACTTTGAGTTCATTGACCCTTTGCTGGGCTTGCGCCCTTTCCAGGCGCAAAAAGTTGCCTTCAACTTGGGCTTGAGCGGCGGCGCCTTTAAGGAAATGGTAGATTTTGTGCAAAAACTTTATGTGGCGTTCATCGGTTCGGATGCCTCCATGTTTGAGATAAACCCTTGCTTAAAGACCTCCGACGATCTTATCATCGCCGTGGACTCTAAGGTGACGCTCGACGATAATGCGCTCTACCGCCACAAAGATTTGGAGTTGCTCCGCGACAAAGACGAGGAAGACCCTGCCGATGTGGAAGCGCAGGAGTTGGATCTTAATTACGTTAAACTTGACGGTAATGTAGGTTGCATGGTTAACGGCGCGGGCCTTGCTATGGCAACCATGGACCTGATTCAACTTTCTGGCGGCTCTCCTGCCAACTTCCTCGACGTGGGCGGCACCGCAGATGCGCAACGCGTGGAAAACGCCATGCGTTTCATACTCAAGGACTCCAATGTCAAGGCCATTTTGATCAATATTTTTGGTGGTATTGTGCGCTGTGACCGGGTGGCGCAAGGGGTGGTGGATGCCTATAAAGCCATCGGGAAAATACCCGTTCCAGTCATCGTGCGGCTTCAGGGCACTAATGCCGACCTGGCTAAAAAAATCATTGACGAATCTGGCCTAGAGGTGATGGGCGCCACGGAATTTCAGGAAGCTGCCGACCTAGTAGCGAAGGTGCTAGTGCCGCGTCCAGTAAATAACGCATAAAAAACGTCTACTTCCCGAGGGTTTTTCCCAAAGTATCCCCATTTTCCGTCAGCAAATCATCTGCCTTTTTTACGATGCTTTCCATGTGCGACAGGTCTTTGGCAATGATTCGGAGGTCCTTTTCATAAGTCTCCAGGGTCACGCCATGGATATCGAACACCTGTTTGAAATAAGCTTGCATGAGGCTATCTTTTTTATAGGCTGTCAAGCCAGAGGTTGCTGCATCGGCAATGCTGATGTCTGCCATAACCCGCGCGATCTTTTCGTCAGAAAGGGAAGGCTGTTCTGCAGAGTTGGATTGGCAGGAACAGTAAAATCCAAGTATAGCAATGATTGTCCACCCGCCTACGCCCCTGCCCGCCCCCGCCTGCCGAGCCTTCCTGCCCGCCCCCGCCTGCCAA
>JANMME010000031.1:0-1627 GCA_031373015.1 Saprospiraceae bacterium | reverse complement strand
CCCAGTTATTATATAGCCATCATCATTCGACTGATATATTTCGGAGGCATTTTCTTCGTTACTGCCTCCGAGTGCCTTTTGCCATTCGATCTCCCCAATATTACCCAATTTCACTACCCAAAAGTCGTATCCTCCATGATGACCCGTAACATCTCCATTGTTTGAATAGGACTGCCCAAAAACAACATACCCTCCATCTCTGGTCTGGTGAATATCTCTTGCATCGTCAATACTTGTTCCACCCAGCGATTTTTCCCATTCGATTTTACCTTCGAAATTTAATTTTACAACCCAGTAATCTGAACTCCCGTGATTTCCTGAAACATCCCCATTAATTGAACTAGATTCCCCGGCAACTACATAGCCTCCGTCGTTGGTATTACTCACCGCATAGCCGATGTCCAGACCGCTCCCCCCCAGCGACCTCTGCCATTCGATTTCTCCTACATTGGTCAACTTCACCACCCAAAAATCTTGCGATCCGTGATTGATCGTTAAGTCACCGTCAGTTGAGTTTGACCTGCCTGCAATGATATAACCACCATTGGCGGTCTGCTTGACGGACCAAGCCTCTTCCCAGCCGCTTCCGCCAAGACATTTTTGCCATTCGATGACTCCCATACTGTCTAATTTAAGCACCCAAGCATCATAGTCGCCATGGTTACCCTTTACGTCCCCATCGTTGGATAAGGTATGCCCTGCTACTACATAACCTTTATCATAGGTTTGCTGGATAGAATAAGGCCGATCATTATCGCTGCCACCATACGTTTTTTTCCATTGAACCATGCCTGTAATGTCTAATTTTAAGATCCAAAAATCAGTACCTCCATGGTTGCCAAATACATCCCCATCATTTGAGACGGACTGACCAGCTACTACAAAGCCACCGTCAATTGTTTGTTGAATTGAACGGGCTTGGTCGGTATTGCTTCCTCCATAGGTCTTTTGCCACTCGATGGTAGGTTGGGCAGTGAGAAAGCTGTAAATGAGGCAGATTTGGATAGAAAAAATGCTCTTTTTCATTAAAACTAAATTAAAGTTGAGAACAGGCCCTTAGTTTGATTTTACAACCTTTAAAGCCTGAGATACAGAATCCGATTCAATTTGAAGGATGTAAACTCCTGCTGGAAGCCCGTCTGTTTGGAATGACACCTGAGTGTTTTGGAAATCAAACTCTTGCGTAAATACCACTTGAGCATTTGTATTTATCAACCGGGCATGGAATTTTCCTCCATGTGAACTGTGTTTTGAAACAAAAACACAAAGCATATCCGTAAAAGGATTCTGTGCATTAAATATGCCGATAGTAGGTTCTTTCCCAAATCCTTGTCCAGTTCCATCTCCAGGATAGCCAGTTTCATTTGCTTTTAATGCCGTGAATTTATAGACGTTATTCCATGGTTTAGATGAATCGTTGAGTACCGAACACAAATCTATTGTAGGGGGATTTGTTGAATATACAACTAAATCAACATAGCCAACATCGTAATTGATTAGCGGTACTGTGCGTTGAATTCGGGCATGCTTCCGGTGCGCATTACCAATATCAGCCCCTCCACAATATCTTGGCCGCGCTTTTTCAGGGTTTTGATGACACTCATAAATGCCGCGCGGGCATCAGCCC
>JANMME010000024.1:0-2861 GCA_031373015.1 Saprospiraceae bacterium | reverse complement strand
ATCAGGATGATGGAGTTTCCCCAATCGCTCATAGAAGCGGAAAGGATCGCGGCAAAAACCAGCAGCAGCACCAACGGCGAGGCAAATTGCCGGATAAACAAACGCAGGGTTTGCAGCCATTCTGGCTGGTGCTTTTCAGATTTCCTGCGTTCTGCCAGCCTACGGGCCGCAAGCGCTTTGCTCAGGCCATGCTCGGAGGAACCGAGGTTTTGCAGAACTTCCTTGGGGGCTTGTTGCCAGAATGGATTGGGCATGATAGGGAGCGGTAGTCCGGCCAAAGTTACCTATTTTTGGGCCATGATCTGTGAATCAGTCCTATTATAATAGGTCCGTACTCCTGGTGCAAAACACAACAGGACAATTGCCGCAGCCCAGCCCAAAAGCGTCGGTTGCAAAAAGAAATACGGCACCATCGTCATCTGCACAAGAATCCAAACCATGAGCCCCAGTCCGCTCATCAAGGCAAGGGTCCAAGCCCAATGCCTTTTTGGGAACGGGTTGATTCTTTCTAAAAAAGCGTTGTGCGGCTTTTTCCAAAGAGAAAACCACGCCATCAGCGGAAGCGACCCAATAAACACCGTGAGCAAAAGGCCGGGGATCAGGTAATCAGGAAATGGAGTCCCTGCAAGCGAGCCTTCCGGGAACTGGATGCCCTTTCCAGACGGGTCGAGTATCAGATTAATACCTGGGACAAGCGCAGCAATCCCCAGTAAAAAGAGCATGGTTTTGAGTATCCAAAGAGAGATTGGGTGGGGCGGAGTGGGTTGATTTTCAATAGGTTGGTTCATTTTTTGATTGTTTTGCATTGATAGTCCTTTTTCTTAAAGGGGGCGATTTTGATTGATGATTGACGATTACATGATTTTTGATTTTTGATGGAATGCGCAAAGTTGATCTGTCTAGCCCTCCCAATCACTGACACCAGTCAGGAACTTCGATGATTTTAAACGCTGATGAGTCTTCATGCTGATGAGTATTCTATCGGATGCTGATGGATATCATTATCTTCCTTGGCGGCTTCCTGCACTTTTGATCTAGAAAATTATCCATCAATATTTCAACAGTATGAAAACGATTATCGCTTGTACCGATTTCTCCCACAATGCCACCAATGCGGTGCTATACGCCGCTGCACTGGCCAAGGCTACGGAAGCAAGACTGGTGTTGTTCCACCATTTCAGCTACCCGGTTCCGGCGACGGATCTTTCTGTCGTTTTTCCCAACACTTTTGTGGACGAGATGACAGCGAATTTCGAGCACAAGCTTCAGGAGCTCAAAGATGATTTGGCTCAAAGCTATCCGATTGAGATTGACTGCGTTGTGCGGACTTGGGATCTGCCAAGTGATCTGGACGAGGTCTTTCAAGCCAAGGAGGCCGATCTGGTTGTGATGGGTATGCACGGACAAAATGCCGTAGCCAATACATTGTATGGCAGTGTAACCTCCTCTGCCATTCGGCGTGGCAAACTGCCTTTGTGCATCGTGCCGCGCGGCGTGACTTTCCATCCTGTGAAAAAAATCCTCTTCCCTTATGACGACCGGGCCATCCCAAACGCCAAAACCGTACAAGCCCTTCAAAATTTGGCCCAAGCCTTTGATGCCTACATAGAGGTTTTCACCTTGTTTGATTTGAAAAAGACCCCTGAATTGGCGCCAAAGGGTGGTCTGTCAGCAGCTAAACACCACCTTGAAACACTGCTCAATGGCATTCGCCATGGATATTCCTACGAGAATGAGAACGCCGTAGACAAAGGTATTCTTTATGAAGCTGCCCGCAGCGGTGCTGATCTGGTGACCATGATTCCACACCATCATTCTTTTTTGTCTAACTTGTTTAATCAGAGTGAAACGCAACGCGTTGCGGCAAGCATTACACTGCCCTTATTGGTGCTGGGGGAAATGGTCAAAAGTGAGGTAGAAGTAGCCGTGTAAATTAGCCCAAAATCACGGGTCATTATGACCTGCGTCATTTTAGGGATAGATCAGGTGATGGAATTTTGTAGTATTAATTCACTAAAATTCTCCACCATGAAATACGCAAAACTTCTCGCGTTGGCCGTGTTGTGGGTCTTGTTAATACCGATAGCACAGGGCCAATTTACAGAGCAGGGACATTTTATGCTTGGCTCGGCAGTAGGCTTTGCAACCAACACATCAAAGACCTCGCTCGCCAATGCAAATGAGACACAGCCTCAAAACACACAATGGAACGTCTCCCCGTCTGTTGGGTATTTCCTGCTCAACAACTTTGCGCTTGGGATCGGGCTTGATTACACTTCCAGCACCGAAACAAGGGCCGGGGAAGACAAGACCAAAGATGCCGACTTGCTTTTTGGTCCCTTTGCCCGATTGTACTTCCCGTTTGGCGATAAGGCAATTTTCCTGCAAGGCAATTTTGGCTTTGGCAACTCTTCAGATAATTTGACGGTCAATGACACGAGGCAAAATATAAATACCAATATCCTTGCAGTGGGTGTTGGTCCGGGCTTCACCATTTTTTCAAATGACGGTATTGGCATTGAGGCATTGGTGAAATATAATTACGCCCGCAGTAAATTTGATATTGATGTTGCCGGCATAAAAACCACCACTACGACCAAGACCAATCAAATCGCGCTGTCCTTAGGTATTCAGGTCTATTTCTCAGGCTTAAAGCGTTAATCTTTGATAGATTGTCCATCTCCTTTTTTAATATGGTCGCAATTCCGAATTGGATTGCGGCCATTTTTCAATAAATTCAACCATTCTCAAGCCATGTTACCTCAACTCAAAGAAAAATACGATTACAAAAAAACGCTAAAAGCCATTTTTAACCCGCCCTCAAAATTGCCGGAACTGGTCACCGTGCCGCCCATGCAATT
>JANMME010001128.1:0-6925 GCA_031373015.1 Saprospiraceae bacterium | reverse complement strand
ATCGAGGCCCCGGTCCGCGCCCATGATGAACACGGCATAAGTGATGGCTATGCCGATAGCAGTAGCGGCCCATTCTTCACTTAATCCAAGTTGAAGCCAATCGAAAAGGAAAACCGTGGTCATGATTTGTTCAGTGCTCTGATAAAGTTGATAAAGTCCTTTTCATCGTAGGCGTGGGTTTTCATTTTATAATTCTGATCGGGCAAGCTGATGGGGGGTTGAAAGAGGTCGGGGTTTTCCTCTTTTGTCTCGATGGTGAACACGCCATAGCGGGTTTTGCTGAGGTGGCTAAAAATGCCTTCACGATTTTCTTTGACCATTTTTAGCAGCACCGGGCCGTATTTGCGGTCGGCTTGTTCAGCGTATTCGTTCCAAATATCATCGGGCCCAGCAGGGTGGCGGAGATCCATCAGCACCACATCGTAATCTTTTTCGGTGTCGGTAAGCAAAAAGTAAGCTTCTGTGGCATCGCCTGCAAAATCTGATTCGATGTCATCTTCCATGAGCAGGCTCATGCGTTTTTCAGCGAGGTCTTGGTCGAGGTTGTCGTCAACCCACAGCAATTTTATCATGGTTATTTAACAATGGGTAAAGTGATGAACACTTTGGTTATGAATGGGTGGGAATATACTTCAGGTGGGTTACCAAAAGTGGGTTCAGAGGTAATGCGTATCGTGCCGCCATGTTTGGTAATGATGTTGTGTGCATCGTAGAGGCCTATTCCCGTACCAGAACGCCCGCGGTCGTCGGCAATTTGACCGCGCTGGCCAAACTGGAAAATCAAGTCGTTCTCCAGCTCTTCTCGGCGGATTGCCACTCCCCAATTTTCAATGGTGATCTCAATATTGTCAGGCCTTTTGTCCACACGAATGTCAATATATGGAGCGTTGTCGCCTCGCTTGCTCCAACTGTATTTGATGGCGTTGTGCAATAGGCAGGAAAAAGCGCGGTTGAGGGATGCCTTGTTGCAATTGACCAAAATTTGGTCGTTTGGGTTGATATGGTGCAAAATAGCAACCTTTCTAATGGAGGCAAATTCTTCCAAAAACTGCGTAGCGTCGAGCAGTATGGCCAGAATATTTTGAGGTCGGGCATCCTGCAATTCAATTTCTTTCCGGCGCAGATAGTCGCGGAAATAGTAAAATTCAGGGATACGCTCATTGAGTTCGTCCAGCGACAAGGAAAGTGAGGTGACCGTTGTAAGTCGCAGTATTTCATCCACTTCGGTATTGATGCTTTTGAGCAATTCGCGCGGGAGACTGGCTTTTTTAAGCGCATCAAGGGCATGGCGCATTTCGATCATATTGCGGCGTGCCCAGGAAGCGTTGTCTTTTTCGCGCTCCATTTGCTTTTCAGAAAGTCTTCGCCAGGGTTTGCGCACGCGCTCAAACAGGTCTGTGCTTACTCCTCGTTCTGCGCACACTTTCTCCAATTCTGCCACCAGTGTCCCCAACCGCTTGATATGCCCCCCCAGCATGTTGGCAGTAGCGCTGCGGTCAATATGTTTTTCATTGGCCATTACGTCGTATCCGTGCGCTTTAATCAACATGCCCATCGTGTCGCGCAGACCATTTACTGTAGCAATGTAGGTGTGCAGCAATGCACCGAAATCTGCTTCCAGGATACGCAATTGTTTCCCTACATGATCCGTCAGGTCATAAGCCACCCCTACACGCAGGCGGCGGTTTTCGCCGGGCATATAGCGCACATTGGTTACGATGTTGTGCTTTTTGCCGTGGACATCTTTCATGTCCAAATAGTAGTCCAAGAGCGGCAAATCATTGTTGGCGGCTTCGTCCAGGGCTTTTTTAAATTCAGAAAAAGAAGCAGCGCTTACATGGAAGTCCGTGATGGGATGACCAATAATCTCATCCTCAGTTTGATAGCCATAAATGTGTGCAAACGCGTCGTTGGCACGGGAAAATATCTCTTCTCCCTCCGCATTGGTGGTCACCATAAATAGTCCCACCGGCACGTCTTTGGCGATGATGTCAAAGGTTACATCCCGGATCACACCTTTGGCCCGTGTAATGAGGCCTGTCTCGTCGGGGAAAGCGAGACAATGCATATTAACGATCACCATGGCTCCGCCTTTACAGCGCAGTTTGAGCCGGGGAATGTGTAAATGCGGGTTTTTGAGCAATTCTTCGCGCAAGGAAGTAGTTTGGTCAATCTCCCAAAACAGTTCGCTGACTGTCTTGCCAATCAGTGCTTTCTTGTCGGTATAGTTTAATATCTCGGCGGTTTTTGCATTGCAACTCGTGATCGAAAAATTTTCGTCCAGCTCAAAAAAACCGGCATCAAAGCTGTCTTCAAACTCGGCAAACCACTCCACATCGGTCATGCCGCTGGTGATGTTGATCATTGCAGCGATCTCGCCACTATCCGCATCGAAAAAAGGAAGGGCAGAAAGACGGCTTTTGCGGTGTTCGTTGCCTATTTTGAGGCGAATGGTGATGTTGTTGTGCCATTCGTCAAGTGTACTTTGGCGCAACTTGCGCAGCACCTGCTCGCGATCTCTGGGGTCTTCATAAAAATTCCTTACGTTGACCCCTTCGAGATTGGAATCTTGAGGAATACCAAAAAAATCCCGTGCAGATTTGTTGGCGAGGAACATCGTACCGTCCGAAAGGGTGGCGTGAACAGGGAAAGGCAGCCCACTTATTTGTTCATAAGCAAGGCGAACCTGTTCCAAAAGGGCGGGAGCTAGGGCGGAATTCATCGTTTTCCGTGCTGTTTATAGGATCAACGAAATAGTACCGCCGAGCCTCCATTCCGCATATCAAGAAGCGCGTGTCATTCTGAGCGTAGCGAAGAACCAGAAGCCGAAGGCTTTGATTTTGCGGGCTACGCCTTCGGCTTCTTCGCTACGCTCAGAATGACACAACTGTTTGGTATGCGTACCGGACGCTCAGAGGTAGCATTTCATAATTCCAAAAGTATGAAGGTTTTTAATCTGTATGGCGAGTTTTCCCAGAAAAGTTCATGTTTGCTTCTCCTTTTGCTGACCTAAAGGTTTTAGAACCAAGAAGTTGGAACAAAAGATTAGGCTTGCGCCAAACTACCATCTGCCTACTGCAACTGCCTACTTACCCCTACCTTTGTCCCTTAAATCGCTCAAGCATGAACACCCGCCAACAAAAACTCGAAGCTTTTGGCCGCCTGCTTACTATTATGGATGAGCTTCGTGAGCAGTGTCCCTGGGACCG
Organism: Saprospiraceae bacterium; assembly: GCA_031373015.1. Lineage (GTDB taxonomy): Bacteria > Bacteroidota > Bacteroidia > Chitinophagales > Saprospiraceae > M3007. The sequence goes on along the minus strand of JANMME010001128.1, from coordinate 3,716 downwards.
CAAACAAACCTTCGAAAGCCTCCGAAACCTGACCATTGAAGAAACTTACGAGCTTGCCGATGCCATCCTCTCTGCCGATCTCACAGGGGTGAAGGAAGAAATTGGCGACATCATGCTCCACATGGTTTTTTATGCCCGCATTGCTTCCGAACAGGGTGCCTGGGACGTGGCCGATGCGCTCCACGCTATCTGCGACAAGCTCGTGGCGCGCCACCCGCATATCTACGGCGATGTAAAAGTTGCAGACGAAGCCGAAGTGAAACGCAATTGGGAGCAACTTAAACTCAAAGAAGGCAAAAAATCAATCTTAGAAGGCGTGCCAGCTGGTTTACCCGCCATGGTAAAAGCCTATAGGATGCAGGAAAAAACCAAACAAGTGGGGTTCGAGTGGGAAAACACCGAGCAGGTGTGGGCCAAAGTTGAAGAAGAAATCGGCGAATTGAAGGAAAACATCCAAAACAACGCCCCTCAGGCCGATATCGAAGAGGAATTTGGCGATGTGCTTTTTTCGCTCGTCAATTACGCCCGCTTTATCGGCGTGGACCCCGAAACTGCCCTGGAGCGCGTAAACAGAAAATTCAAAACCCGCTTTGAACACATTGAGCGAAATGCCCCCAAACCCTTGAAAGACATGACATTGGCCGAAATGGATGTCCTTTGGGAAGAAGCAAAAACCCTTTAGATTCTGGGGGCTTTTCTGAACACACCACTCAAATTCCAATAAAACAGCAGCGCAGCCAGCCCCAGCCAAATGTACATCCACACTTGTGCTGGAAACAGCCCTACCACTTTTTCGTACATCGCCAAATCGCTACTTGGCCCCACGTTGAAATCCTGAATGATGTACAGAACTGCCGCCAATCCAAGGAACATCAGCACGTCTTGATCAAAACGTGTCTTAAGTGCTATCAATGCCAGAGAAATAGCAAAAACCCACAAAATCGCCGTGCTCTCAAACGATTCGAACCACAGTACACCTGCCAGCGCCATGAATACAGCCATTGCCAACAAGGTGCCCTGTGCCAAATGGTGATGCCGCGCTCCGATGCGGAAAAGCAGGTTACCCAGCACCGCGCTGCCCAGGTACCCTCCCATGAGGACAACGCCCGGACTGCCGCCCCGTGTGGTGGTGTAGCCGCTACCATCAGGATTAACCTGTAGGCCTTCCACCGAGCCACCGGTCAGTATGGCCCCCATGGCGTGACCAAATTCGTGCAAAAACGTGACCAGCATCGTCACAGGATAAAGCAATAAAGTGCCTAAAGAACCGCCCATGAATTTGAGGACCCCGTACACCAACAGGATCGCAAAAACACGAAAGTGAAGTTGAGTTCGCATAAAAAAGTCACATTTTCAGAAGTGACTCTTTTTAAAAAAGCGTCACTTCTAAGATTCAAATTTCTAGTCCATTTTCCCGCACCACCTTCTCGTAGAACGCTCCCGCAGCAGTCATCTCGCGCTCCATCGTATCAAAGTTCACCCGAACGAGACCAAATCGGAAAGTCGGGCCCAAGTGCCATTCAAAATTATCCCATGTACTCCAATGCATATAGCCCTGTAAATCCACCCCGTCTTGTATTGCCTTGTGGCAAATTACGAGGTAATCCTTTATACCAGTGATACGCTGTTGAGCATCGTCCGTGCAGATGCCATTTTCGGTGATGATGATTGGTTTTTTATACTTTTGGTGGAAGCCTCGCATCACCTCTCCCAGTCCTTCCGGGCGGTAGCCCCACATTTTATCATGCGGGATGCCGAGTTTTTCCAAGTCTTTTTTTCTAGAAATCGCGTCCATCGGAAAGGGGTCAAAAATCATGTAGGCGTAATAACTTAGTCCCCAAAAATCACACCGCTCAAAAGGCCGCGCCGCCCGGGTCATAAACCACCAGCGCACAAAAGCCGCTACCAACTTCCCCAAAACACCACGGCCTTCAAAGCAAGCAGTATTTAAAGAAATGCCTACAGGTGCGTCTGATTTATCGCGCAGCATCGTCACCGCGATATCATGTGCTTTGCCCATGTTGTCAAGCACTTTGTTGGCCGTTAGGTAACTGCCCTTTTTTCTGGGCGGGAAATTGCCCAAGATGTAGGCATTCATAGCGTACACATTTGGCTCGTTGAACGTGTTCCACACCTTTACATATTCCCCAAAATGCTTGATGCACTGCCGCACAAAATCCAGGAAAAACGGGATATTGTCCTCATTTGTCCAAGCACCATTTTGCTCAAACCAATTTGGATGTGCAAAATGGTGCAGCACGAACATAAGCCCAACCCCGCGAGTGCGCAAATCCTCAAAAAATCGGCTGTAGGCGGCCACCTCCGCCTTGTCAAACTTTGCAAAAGGCTCGCGCTGCAACCGGCTCCAATCAACGCCGCAACGATAAACTGAACCATATCTGGCGATAATTTTAGCATCCTCCTCGCGTCGCAACTCATGATCCGTCGTTCGTTCAAAAACATACCCATCCAGCGAGCGCAACCCACGCCAGGGGTGCTCACCTGCTGTTTCCACTTGTGCTGCCGCTGTGGAAGTACCCCATAAAAAGTTGTCTGGAAAAACAAGTCGCATGGAAGAGGGCGTTGTATGATTGCCAAGCGCAATTATCGGAATCGCAATTGATAAACAGGATTATTTTTTTGCACAAACAAAAAGACCCGCCGAAGCGGGCCTCTTTGCGGGGGGTAGGAAGATGATCGAAAACCCCGATTAAAACGGGAAAACCGAAGGGCCAAGGGCCCAAGTTCAATTCGATTTCTTATCGGTCGGGTGTTTTCCTAAGTCTTTTGAAGGCTATATCGAAAGCCCAAAGGCGATTTTTAAAAAAAGCCCCTCACCGCGAGCCTAACCGGAAGGGGCAACCATGAGATTATAATTGATACAAAATATGGGCATCAAGCCGGTATCGCCAAAGCGACAAAAGCCTAAACCACAGATTGTAACCTTACGGTCGTAGTGGTAGTGATTAAAAAGTTAATACTTTAAAATCGGAAAACTATCGGTTGGGAATGCAAAATTCGGCAGGGTGCCGGCGATTAAACAAAAAAGGTTGATGCAAAGATAGTGCGGCTACCCTAAGCATCAACCTTTTCATGATATTTTTTACCGTACTGGTACAAAGTTACCAGCTGTACTATACCTATAAATGGGTAGTTTTAGCAAACAACTTTTTGAAAACCAAACGATTGCCCTCATAAATATAGCGTCCTCAAAACTAGCTTAAAATTTAAAACCTAAGGTCAAAAGGAAATCGTTGGTCACTACTTTCGTGCTTGCCACAGGTGCATCTGAGTAAGCCTGCACAGATCCTTTGCCTTGACCGCGCCGCCATCCAAAGTCTAAAAAGAAAGATTTTCCTCGCACACCGGCACCCGCACTAATGCCAGTGTTAAAGCCTGTCGAGCCTTCTTCGGGCTTCCCCATAAGGTTGAACCCGCCCCGCAAACGGAATTCGTCAAGAGCAAGTTCAGCCCCAAGTCGCACATTCATGGCCTGCTGGTAACTGCGTTGAATGTCGGTATTAGCTTGGCGCTCAGCCTGCTGATTATCTTGACTGGCTACATCAGCCGTAAAGTTGTAGCGGTTGGCGGCATAGTCCACCCATTCTACGTCTGCACTAAGGAATCCCAATTTTTTTACGACCAAAGCCGCACTTGCACTAGCCCGCCAGGGGGTGCGGAGTTTGTAGTCAAAAGTGCCGTCAGGAGATTCGGCA
>JANMME010001122.1:0-12116 GCA_031373015.1 Saprospiraceae bacterium | reverse complement strand
TCCTTCGCCAAGGCTACGGCGGGTAAAGGAAACAAACCCGGCTTCGACCCTTGTAAAAGGGAGCTCCATACGCCCAGGTTTCTCTCAGATTAGGAAAATTTTGCAGAATTAAATCTCTTATTCGCAAGCAGATTGCCTGTTCGCTTGATGAAAGCGCGTCCAGGAACGAATCAAAATCTTTATGCTTGGCAAATTTCACAGACAAAGATTCGACAAGTTTTTTTATAAAAATTGACAAACTAACCATTTGCGTGTTTAACTGTTTACCGCCTTCGCCAAGGCTACGGCGGGTAAACGTTCCAGTTCCTTATTCACAATTCGTTCAAAGTTCGACCAACGCCTATCTTCGCCCCTAGATCTATGGTTTCGATTATCAATTTGGCAGTGAAGCAATACCTCTCTCGGCGCATGAGGCGTATTGAGGGTTATATGATGCACCCTGAAGAGGCACAAATGCGTTGGCTGCGCCGCTTGCTTGACCGTGCCCGAGACACAGAGCAGGGTCGCCGCTGGGGTTTTGCCGACATTCGCACTCCTGATCAGTTTGCCCGCTCAATGCCTGCCCAGGAATACGAGGATGTGAAAAACGACATCGCCCGCATGATGCGTGGGGAGCCCAACGTGTTGTGGCCCAATGAAATCAACTGGTATTCCAAAAGCAGCGGCACAACAAGCGACAAAAGCAAGTTCATTCCCGTTCCTTATGGCAACATGTTCAACTGCCATATTGCAGGCGCTTGGGATTGTCTGGCGCTGCTCTACGCCAACAAGCCTGATATGGAGGCGTTCCGCTATAAACACCTGATCGTACCGGGCAGTTTTCAGCCCTTGCCCGAATATCCAAAAACTCGTTTTGGCGACGTAAGTGCGATCCTTGTAAGGCACATGCCCACGATCGGGCGGATCTTTTACACCCCGGATACGCAGACAAATCTAATGCCCAACTTCGAGGAAAAACTCCATCGGATTGCAGATATCACGAGCAAACAGCGCGACATCTGCCTATTTGGAGGAGTACCCACTTGGCTAATTGTGCTGTTCCGCATGATCCTGGAAAAGACCGGCAAGCAGAACATGCTCGAAGTTTGGCCCCATCTGCAGGCCTACATGCACGGCGGCGTAGGCTTTGACCCTTATCGCGCTACCTTCCGCGAGCTTATTCCGAGCAGCGATTTTGCCTATCAGGAAGTTTACAACGCCTCAGAAGGCTTCTTTGGCGTACAATGCGATTTAAGCCAAAACGACCTACTCTTATTGGTGGACAATGGCGTTTTTTATGAATTTGTGCCCACGAGCGAATGGGAAAAAGAATACCCTCAAACGGTGCTACTGCCCGACGTTCAAATCGGCGAAAACTATGCCGTGATGATTTCGGCCAACAACGGCTTATTCAGATACAAATTGGGCGACACCATTATATTCACGCGCCGATACCCCTTCTGTTTTCAAATTACGGGGCGCACCAGGCTGTTTATCAATGCCTTTGGCGAAGAAGTAATGGTGGGCGATGCAGATAAGGCCCTTGCCGAAACTTGCCGCCAATTGGATGCATCTGTGACCGAATACACCGCTGCGCCCATCTATTTTTCTGCCGAGAAAAAACGAGGCGGGCACGAATGGGTGGTGGAGTTTGAAAAAGAACCTGCTGATATGGAACGCTTCAACCAGGTGCTGGACGAGTCTTTGCAACGCATCAATTCCGATTACGAGGCCAAGCGGTACAAGGGCATGGCACTTGACCGCCTGCTGCTTAAGCCGGTCCCCAAAGGCACTTTCATTCGCTGGATGCGGGCTAGGGGAAAATTTGGCCACCAGAACAAAGTGCCGCGCCTTGCCAACCACCGCCAGTTTGTGGAAGAATTGATACGGTTCGCCGCTGAAGATGGGCTTGCCGCTATTTAGCATTCGCCATTTGCAGACATCTTTGCGAATGTGCCTTTCATTGTCTAAGGGTGGTTTTACCTTTAAGCTCGGTACACAGTCAAATTTGCCATGAACAAAAATCTCTTACTCACATTTTTACTCTTCCCACTTTTCCTTGCAGCCCAACCCAAAACGCAAATCGTCAATTTTGCCAGCGGCTTTGACCTGCCTTTAGACATCCAACATTGCGGCGACAGCAGGCTCTTTGTGGTGGAGCGCAAAGGGCTTATTTGGGTAATTGACAGTCTCGGAAACCGCCTTGACACGTTCCTGAACATTGACCCTCGCGTGAATTCAGGGCAAAACGAGCAGGGGCTGCTCGGCTTGGCTTTTGATCCAAATTATGCCGAAAACGGCTATTTCTATGTTGATTACACAAAAAACGGTACGGGAGACACGCGTGTGGCCCGCTTTTCTGTGAAGCCAAACAACCCCAACGAGGCAGACCCCAACTCTGAACTGACCATCCTTGAACAGGCGCAGCCCTTTTGGAACCACAACGGTGGTTGTCTCCGGTTCGGTCCGGATGGATACCTATACATCAGCCTTGGTGATGGCGGCAGTGGAGGAGACCCGCAAAACAACGGCCAAAACAAAAAGACCTTCCTCGGCAAGATCCTCCGCATTGATGTGCGAAACAGCAATGTAGCACAACCCTACGTCGTGCCTGCCGATAATCCTTTTGTAGGCAATTCAGATTACCTGCCCGAAATCTGGTCGCTCGGCTGGCGCAATCCCTGGCGATTCTCTTTTGACCGACTCACGGGCGATATGTGGATTGCCGACGTGGGCCAAAATCTGTGGGAGGAACTTGACTTTGAACCCGCCAACACGCCAGGCCTTAACTATGGCTGGCGTTGTTACGAAGGAACGCACAACTATAACACAACCGGATGCCAGCCGCTAAGTGCATACATCAGCCCATTTTTTGAGTATGCACATTCAGGCGCCAACGGATGTTCCGTCACGGGTGGATTTGTTTATCGCGGCAACAAGTACCCTGATTTGTATGGCTTTTACTTGTTTGCGGACTATTGCAGCGGTCGCTGGTGGTACACAAAGCGGAATGCTGACGGAACTTTTACCACGAATATTTTAGCCAACTTGGGCGGCTACGAGTTCAGTTCCTTTGGAGAGGGCCCAGATGGCGAACTTTATGTAGCGCTGCTTTCTTCGGGTAAAGTGCAGAAAGTGAAGGAGTTGTGCTCCCCCTTTCAAGTTCAGGGCTTGGCCAGCCCTGTGGTTTGTGCTGATTCTTTGGCTGGCGAGATTAGTCTTGAAGCGACTGGGGCAACCGGGGCGGTGAGCTTCACTTGGTCGAACGGGGCAATGAGCCAAAACCTCAGCAACCTCGGCCCTGGCATCTATTCTGTAGAAGCCAAAGATGGAAATAATTGCATCCGTCGTGACACATTTGAAATTGCGGATGCAACCCCTGCTGCACCGCATTTGAACATGGCCGATACTGCCATCTGCCTTGGCAATCCGCTCAGTTTTGAGCTCCCTTCCGCTCCGATGGGCTATGTTTATCAGTGGTATGTGAATGGAACTCCAAGCCCTGCAACGCCCAACAACATTTTTTTCCCCATTACCACCAGTAGCTACCAAATTCAGTTGATCGGGCAGCCCTGCAATTCCGATCTGTCGCCACCCGTGCAGGTGAGTGTTTACCCGGCCCCCAATGTCTTGCTAAGCATCGAAGCCGATACCCTCACGGCCACCTTTGATCCGCCAAACGCTACAGTCCAATGGTATTTTGGCGGATTCAACCCGATCCAAGGTGCTACGGGAAATATGCTGGTGGCCGAACAATCAGGGCTGTATATTGTGGAAGTGACCGATTCAAATGGTTGCATCGGCTTTGCAGAGACCAATATAGTGGTTTCAACAACAACCCTTCCTGCTTCTGTCCTCTATTTTTCGCTTTCACCCAACCCGACGGAGCGCAATGTTTTGTTGGAATTGAAATTGGCAAAAGCTGAGCGCATCTACATATCCCTCGCAGACACCAACCAACGACAGGTTTTTGCAAAAACACTTGACAGTCAAACCATTGCGCTGCCGATTGACCTGAGCAATTTACCCATTGGCACCTACTTCCTCACTGTTCAGATGGAAGGTGGTAGCATTGTGCGGAAAATGGTCAAGAAGTGACCTTTAAACGCTAACATGACGCACAAGACCTTTTGGTTGCTAACGGCTGCGGTTTTTATTGCTTTACTGTTGCCCGTACTCGTGCAACAAGGGATGTTTTTGGACGGGGTTACGCACGCTTGTATCGCCAAGAATATGGCAAACGGGCTCGGTGGGTTTTCCAAGCCCTATTATACGCCTGCCCTCGATCCTGTATTCTTTGGGCAGCCGCCCTTAGCGCTATGGCTGCAATCACTGTTTTTCACAGTCTTCGGCGACCGATTTTGGGTGGAGCGCCTTTACTCCTTTTTCACCGCGATGCTGTGTGCTTGGGGGATCGTGATAAATTGGCGCCTGCTCCTAAAAGTGACGCCTCTTGAAGAAGTGTCACTTTTTTCTAGCCCTTCCTGGCTTCCTATTTTCTTTTGGGTAACCACCCCCATTGTTTTTTGGTCCTATCAAAACAATATGCTTGAATGCACGATGAGCGTTTTCGTGCTGTTTGCGACGTATTTTGCCACCAAATCTGTTTTTGAAAAAAGGAATGGGCTGCTGATAGTTGCTACATTGCTGACGGTTGCAGCGGTGCTCTGTAAAGGCCCCGTTGGCTTTTTCCCGGTGGCAGCCCCGGTTGCAGCAGGGCTTGCATTTCGTCCTATGAGCCTTACTTCGGCAATAGCTCGGTCGGCACTTATGCTTTTGCTCACGCTCGTAATACTAGCGCTGGTAATCAGTTTTGTGCCAGGTATGCAACAATATTTTGATCTTTATCTGCACAAGCAACTCCTTCCTACGCTTTCCGGGACGCCGGGGAGGCCCGTGGATAGCCGTTATAAAATGCTGTTTGACTTGGGGTCGCAACTGGTGTTGCCCGGAATTATTAGCGTCATTTTTTTGGCTAAACGGGGTTTTCAGCACCTCACCATTTCAAAGTCGGCACAATTCTTTTTCCTTTTGGGCCTGGCAGGCAGCGTGCCTTTAATCGTTTCTCCCAAACAATCCGCGCATTATTTGCTGCCGTCAATGCCTTTCTTTGCACTTGGATTTGCTGCAATTTTTAGCAAAAACGTAGATTGGAACGAATCTACAACGACGAAAAACAAAGCGTTTTGGGAAAAAGCAGCTGGGTTGGTTTTGGCGGGCAGCATCGTTGTTTCGCTTTCTTTTTGGGGCAAATACCATCGCGATGAGGCAAGAATCCGCGACATTAAAGCGATTTGTGCAAAAGTTGGGGCCGGAGCGATCGTGGGCGTCCCGCTACCATTATCAAGTGATTGGCTATCCATCGCCTACTTCGGCCGTTTGGGAAATGTTGGGCTGGACAGTGGGGCGGAGCACGATTTTTATTTGACAGAGGCAGGGGCCAAATCACCGCTTGGATATGAGAAAACTGACTTGAAAATGGACAAATACGAATTATGGCAAAAGAGTACCTATTAGGGATGGGCCACGGATGCCACGGATGAGACTCGGGTTTGCACAGATTTAGTGCAATCATTTAGAAATCTGTGCAAATCCGTGTCTCATCCGTGTCATCCGTGGCCCATCTTAAACAAGTGCACAAAAGAAACAACAACCCCTTCCCATGAAAGCCATATTATAAATCATGAACAAACTTAAACTCCTGCGCTACGCGCTCTTTTTGCTGCTGATTACCGCTAACATCGGTTGCGACCAAATCTCCAAATCTATGGTACGCGAGCGATTGGACTACCACGAGCAGATCCAGTTAGCGGGCGACCATCTCTTGCTCACAAAAGTGGAAAACACGGGGGCTTTCCTCAGTCTCGGCGACGATTTCAGCCCTTTGGCCAAAACCTTGCTGCTAAATATTTTGCCCGCTCTTACTATGTTGGGCCTGCTTTTCTGGCTTTTTCAGGATCGAATGAAACTGGGCATGGCCTTGGGCATCTGTTGTGTCATTGGCGGCGGCATTGGCAACATTTTTGACCGGGTGGCTTACGGTTCGGTGACCGATTTTTTGTACATTCACGTCGGTTTGTTCCGCACGGGCATTTTCAATTTTGCGGATGTGTCCATCACTTTCGGAGCTTTGTTTATCATTGCGCTCGGAATTTGGCAGGGGCGGAAAATTGGGGGGTAAGCGGTACTTTTGCAGGAAATAATTTGATCATGGGCGCACAACCATCAGTTTCGGAATTGCTCGACAACGCTGCTCGTCTCAACGCGGGAGAATTTGATCGTTTTTTTAAAAGTGTGCTAACCTTAAGAGCGCAACGGGTAGCACCATCCTTGTCAAAAGAGGAGGCACAGCTTTTGAAAAAAATTAATCAAGGCTTCGCTCAAAAAAAATGGGAACGACTTGATTTATTAGATGGCAAACTTGAATTTGAGACATTGAGCGAAGAAGAGGAGAAAGAATTGTCGGTACTCGTAGAGGAGTATGAGACATACTCCTTACGACGACTGCAGCAATTAGGTCAATTGGCAATAATCAGAAAGGTGTCGTTGGATGAGGTGATGGATCAATTGGGGATTCAACCGCACCACTATGGCTAAATCTGTCATTCCAAGGGTAGTACGGCAATTTGTGATAGAACGAGCGAGAGGTCTTTGTGAATACTGCCAAAGTCAAGACCGATTTAGCCCACAGCCCTTTACGTTTGATCACATCATCCCTATCAGCAAAAAAGGGGATAATAGTTCGGAGAATTTAGCCCGTGCTTGTCAAGGATGCAACAACAGCAAACTTGCTAAAACACAAGTGTTTGACATTGTGACCAATGACCACGTTCCATTGTTCAACCCTCGCACACAAATCTGGGACGACCACTTTGCTTGGGACGAGACCTTTACACTAATTTTGGGGCTTACCCCAATTGGGCGTGCAACAGTGATTGCGCTCAAACTCAACCGACAACAATTGACAGTGATGCGAGAGTTATTGATAGGATTTGGGAAGCACCCTCCGAATGAACAGTAAAATTAAAGATTATGGCAACTTGCGTCATGTGCAACAAAGGCACTTTATCCCCGGGAAAAGTGACTGTGACCCACGAAAAAGGCACTTTTTTTATCGCCATCCGCGATGTGCCAGCGCGCGTGTGCGACCATTGCGGTCATTATTTTCTTGCTGCTCCGATTGCCTTGCGTGTGGAAGCGGCTATTAAGAAGGCCATGACAAATGGGGTGGACGTGGAGGTGATGCGTTTGCAGGCGGCGTAGAGAAAAAAGACTGGAGCGGCGAACAACATTCACAGAAAAGTAAAGGCAATTAAAACATGGATACTTACACTTTCATCGCAGAATACGAAGGCGGCACTTATGTCAGCCAAGCGAAGGGTGCTTCTATCCGTGAAGCATGTGTGGAATGGGGCAAGGCCATAGTACGAAAGACTGAAATTCCACTGAAGAATAAAGCGTCATTCGTGAAAACTTTGCAGAACGACCTTGAAGAAATGCCTCCTGCTTGCTTGGATGATATGCCGAATGTGTGGTATTTTTTGGCCGACGCTGGAAAAGGGTATGTACATGTGAACGCTGTGAAAACGCACGCTTCGGTGAATGATTGGCAACCGCGCTCGGAGGGAGTATTTGTTTCAGATGCTGCATCTGGCGTGGCCGAGGGAGTTTAGACTTTGCTCTTCCTCAGCGTGTTATTAACGAGGACGTCAACCATGGTAAAAAAATTTACAATCTAGTAAAAGACATCATGAATAAGAAAAACTTAATTACCCTCTCTATTTTTATCACTTTAGTTTTTAATTCATGTTCGCCTGCCAAAGAGGCAGTAAAAAAATCATTGTCATATAATTATCTCAATATTACATTTCTACCTGAGCAAGTACTTCAAACTACATCAGATGGAGTTAATATTACAATAATACCAGTTGACGCCAAGAGTTTAAATTTTGAAACTGTCGAAGCAGCCATGCGGGAAGGCACTTACGAAAAGGAATTCGCAACTTCTATTGAGAGAAAAAGAAGCGATTTGTCTGGCTATTCTAAAGTTCAAAGAGCACATTTCTCCGGGGAAGAACGAGCAATGAAAGCTGTAGATATTTTACTCCGTGAGAATGAAATAGACTATGAAACAGCTCAAACATTGAAAAGTCGATTGTTTTATGGCTTTGACTTTGGCAAAAATGGAACAGAAATTGAAAGTATATCAAAAATTGAATCATTCACCGATATATATAACCCATACAAAGTTAACAATAAATATCTTAGTGTTTTCAGGTTGCTTTTTGAGAATAAAAGTGTCGATATTAAAAAAATAAATTTAAAAGATTTTCAAATCGTAAGCGGGAATGAACAACTTTATCCTTTGAACTCTGATTATTTTGAAAACAATTTAAAAGACGAACCAGAAAAACTCAAGAATATTTATAGAATGAATATGCCGAATGAACTTATATTAACACCCGGACAAAAAACCATTAAATACATTGCTATTCCAGCAATCAATTCCAACAACAATGACCTAAGCGTTCAATTGATACAAGGGAGTAAAATTACACAGTTCGACTTCAAGGTTCAATCTAAATCATTGTCAAAGGAATATAAATTTTCACCTTATAATATAGATATAGAGTTGAAAATTGACAATTCAGAATACTACTGGGCAAATACTATCAAATATAGTGATGGGGTCATCTTTTCAACAAAAAACCATCAATTTTATGTGAGCGATGAAAAAAAAGAAGTTCCAATCTCTGCTTATGCAATAGGGTATAGCATAAACTCCACAATAGTAAAATTTGGAAAAAGTGAAAACATATCCCTACCCAGTTTAACCAAAAACAAGATTGTTCTGAAAAGCAGAGATATAAAAGTTAAAAACTAACTCAGATTGACCAATTCTTTTTGCATTACCTTTCATGCCACACTCCACCGTCAACAATTTCGTCATCCGCTTCGCCAACGTAAACGGCACCGGCTCCGCCAGCGCAAACGACATGTTTGCCAAGGCCATTTTCCGCATGGGCATCCCCGTATCGCCCAAAAACATTTTCCCTTCCAATATCCAGGGCCTTCCGACCTGGTATGAGGTGCGCGTGAGCGAGAAAGGCTACCTGGGCCGTCGCGAGGGCGTGGACATCATGCTGAGCGTGAACCCGCAGAGTATGCCCAAGGATATCGCCAACGTGAAGCCCGGCGGCTACTTCCTCTACGACAGCACGAAGGAACTGTACAAAGACTTCATCCGCGACGATATCCACTACCTCGGTATCCCGATGATGCAGATGTGCATGGACAAATTCGCCGATCCGCGTCAGCGTCAGTTGCTCAAAAACATGGTGTATGTGGGGGCGCTTTCGGCCTTGCTCGACATCGAACTGCCGGTGCTGCACCAGATCATTACAGAAAAATTCAAGGGCAAGGAAAAACTCATCACGGCCAACTACGAGGCCATGGACATGGGTATCCAATACGTCCACGCCCATTTCAAATACCCGCTCGAACACCGCGTAGAACGCCGCGACAAGGTTAAAGACTGGATCATGATGGACGGCAACTCCGCCTGCGGGCTCGGTGCAGTCTACGCCGGCGCAACCGTGTTGGCCTGGTATCCCATCACGCCTTCTACTTCACTGGCCGATGCTTTTGGCAAATACGCCAAAAAACTCCGCGTGGATACTGAAACGGGCCGGAACAACTTCGCCATCGTGCAGGCCGAAGACGAACTCGCCGCCATCGGTGTGGTCATCGGCGCCAATTGGAACGGGGCGCGTTCCTTTACCGCTACCAGCGGCCCGGGCGTATCGTTGATGAGCGAGTTTTTGGGCCTGGCCTACTTCGCCGAAATCCCTACAGTGCTCGTAGATGTACAGCGCGGTGGCCCCAGCACGGGGATGCCCACGCGCACACAACAGTCCGACATTCTTATTGCAGCCTACGCTTCGCATGGCGATACCAAGCAAGTGCTTTTGTTCCCCAGCACACCTGCTGAGTGCTTTTCCATGATGGGCGATGCTTTTGATTTGGCCGAGCGCCTGCAAACGCCCATCCTCGTGATGACTGACCTCGATCTCGGCATGAATGAAAACATGTCGCCACCGCTTGTGTGGGACGACAGCCGGGTGTACGACCGGGGTAAGGTGCTGACTGCAGAAGAGTTGGAGGCCTCTGCCGAGCGTTTTGGCCGTTACCTCGACGTAGACGGCGACGGCATCACCTATCGCACCATTCCCGGCACGCACCCGACGAAAGGCTCATTTTTCACCCGTGGCACCTCGCGCGACGAATACGCGGTGTACACCGAAGAAGGCCCGGCGTACGTGCGCAACATGGATCGTTTGGTAAAAAAATGGGAAACCGCGAAGCAATACGTCCCCGGCCCGGAATTTTACCAAAAAGAAAAACAGAGTGCCTTTGGTATGATCTTTTTTGGAACAACCACTTATGCCGCCATCGAAGCACACGACTTGCTCAAAGAACAGGGCATCACGCTTGACTCCATGAGGGTAAAGGCATTCCCATTCAATGACGAGGTTCAAAAGTTCATAGACTCCCATCAGCGGATTTTTGTGGTGGAACAGAATCGGGATGCGCAGTTCAAATCTTTGTTAGTCAATGAAATAGGCATCAACCCAGCAAAACTGACCTCGATTTTGAATTACGATGGCTTCCCGATCACAGCAGATGTGATCCGGCAGAAAATATTCCAGAGCCTGGTGGGGAAATTGAACCCAGCGTTTGCTGAGCATGAGTTGGGAGAGCCGAATATGTCGGAGGTGAGTGAGTAAGAGACTGTTGACCTTTGACTGTTGACTGTTGACCTTTGACTGTTGACCTTTAGCAACCTTTATCATTATGACAAAAGCATCTAAAACGGTTTTTTACTTTGGTTTTTACCTCTTGGCAACGGGGTTAACACTTATCTTTTTGCCGAATTTACTGCTCACTACCTTCGGTATCGAACCAACTTCGGAGGTTTGGATAAGGGTAGTAGGCGCTCTGGCCTTTGGCATTGGAAATTATTATGTGTTCACAGGGCCTACTGCCAATGAGATATTTTTGAAATGGACCATTTACAACCGCATACTAATTGGCGTGTGGTTTGGCCTGTTTGTCGCCATGGGCTGGGCGCAGTGGCAACTTTTGTTTTTTGGCGGGATAGATTTGCTGGGAGCACTTTGGACTTGGAGTGCGATGCGGAGGGATTAGATTGCGGAAGAGTAAGACCCGCGCAAGGCAAAGTCATTACATCATTCTTACGAAGAGAAGCCTATTTTTGCAACATAATTTCACACAAAAAGAAGTTGCCATGTCTACAACAGTCGCCGTTCGATTCAATACCGATGACCGCCATAAAATTGAGCCGCTGCTTGATTTTGTAAAAACGCTTGATGCAGTCTCTTCTGTCGAGATAGCCAATCACGCCATAGATGAAAAATTGGAGGCTTCCATGCCTTCAAGTGCCAATGGTTTTCTGACCCTCGCGGAAATACACTTGCTCTATCCAAACGAGTGGGTTTTATTGGCCGATACGCAACGGCAAGGAATAGAAATCTTAGGGGGCATCGTACTGTTGCATGAGCCGAGCAAACGAGATATGGCACTTAAAGGCCGCGATTTGATAAAAAACCACAAACACACGACTCATTTTTACACCGGAAAATTTCCAAAACGTGCAAAGATTGGCTTAATGAGAAGAATATCCCAGTAGCCATGAGCAAAAAATTAATTGAAATACAACTGCGATTAAGGGAAATGTTAGCATCGAACACCTCTCTTGACAAAGTCTGTAAAGAGATATTTAAAACCCTCTATCACGAAAGTGATAAAATGAAAACCCTTATAGTTTTTCAAGGTGGTTTTCATTCGGCGAAGCACGAATACGATATGGGGAAAATAGGTTTTGATGAATTTCATCTACAGGAAAATAAAATAAGAGATGGATTGTTGGAGATAATAAATAGTATTGAGGAAGAAGACTTGTCTGCTAAAGAGTCTTATGAGTTAACTGATAAACTGATTTATATTGCTGCAACCTTGATTGAGAAAGAACGCGAAAGCAAATTTTCGATTCTGAATTCACAAAAAGAAAGGGGAGAGAAAATAATCTCTGATTTAGAAGAATTATTAAAAGTGTC
>JANMME010000343.1:0-3347 GCA_031373015.1 Saprospiraceae bacterium | reverse complement strand
CCCACTTCTCCAAAGCTCCCACCCTTACCTTTGCTCCCTATGACTGAATCGCGTCCACTCAAAATTTACAATACTCTTTCAGGAAAGAAAGAAGAATTCCGCCCCATCACCTCCGGTCATATCGGGATGTATGTTTGTGGCCCTACCGTTTATAGTGATGTGCACCTCGGCAACTGCCGTACTTTTTGCAGTTTTGATACCATCTACCGATACCTGCTGCACATTGGCTACAAAGTGCGGTATGTGCGCAACATTACCGACGTAGGCCACCTCACGGACGATGGCGAAGACCGCATGGCAAAGGGCGCAAAAGTTGCCCAGCTCGAACCCATGGAAGTGGCCCAGCGCTACACCGTGGGCTTCCATGATGTGATGCGGATTTTCAACACCTTACCTCCGAGTATTGAACCACACGCTACGGGCCACATCATCGAACAGATAGAGATGGTGCAGCAAATCCTCGACCGGGGCTTGGCTTATGAGCGCAATGGATCCATATATTTCGATGTGCCAAAATTTGCTGCTGAACATGCGGGTGTCTACGGATCGGTCAGTGGACGTATTCTAGAAGACCTTTACACCGAAACACGCGAACTCAAAAGCCAAGAGGAGAAAAACCACCCTGCGGACTTTGCAATATGGATGAAAGCGCGCCCACAGGATTTGATGGTGTGGAACAGCCCCTGGTCTGTAGGGTTTCCAGGCTGGCACTTGGAATGTTCCGCCATGAGCACCAAATATTTGGGCAAAACCTTCGACATCCATGGTGGAGGAAACGACCTCAAATTTCCACACCACGAAAACGAGGTGGCGCAAAACCATGGAGCTTGCGGCTGCCATCCCGCCAATTATTGGGTTCATACCAATATGCTGTTGTTAAATGGTAAAAAAATGAGCAAAAGCGATGGCAACACCATTTCGCCGACCGAACTTTTTACGGGCACCAGTGAGCATACCAGCAAGGCTTACTCGCCTATGGCAGTGCGCTTTTTTATGTTGATGGCACACTACCGCAGTACCCTCGACATGACTGATGACGGCCTTATGGCAGCCGAAAAGGGTTTTATAAAAATAATGGAAACCAACAGGCTGCTGCAAAACATTGTAGTGAACGCTCGAGATTTTGATGGCTCCGAAACAGATTCTGACCGTGCTATTTTATCGCTTATACAGGACGCTTACGCTGGAATGGACGACGATTTCAACACGGCCATCTCTATTGCATCGTTGAATGAGCTGGGCAGTTTTGTCCACAAATTATCAAATCAGCAACTAGCGGTCAGCGAGGTATCCCCTTGGGTGGTGGAGCGCTTGAAGATTGTTTTTAGCACCTTCTTATTCGACATTTTTGGCCTCGCCGACGAGTCTGCATCGAGCAATGACAGCGGTACTGTAGAAGGGCTGATGGACCTTATCCTTGAAATCCGGGCTCAGGCACGCACTCAAAAGGACTGGGATACTAGCGATAAAATCCGCGATACCCTCTCTGCTGTGGGCATTACGGTGAAGGACGGAAAAGAGGGGGTGAGTTGGGCAAAAGCATAAAATACCATCACCGCCCCACCATTTTGCAAAAAAATAGCATCCTATAGTTTGAAAGCCGTTTTCTAAACTTTAAAAAGTGTACGTGCTATGTCTTCCAATGAACGCATCCGCAAAAGCGGCAATATCCGGCTCCCAATGCTCATATTGGGCTTTGGCATGACAGCATTTTATGTAGTGCTCGGATCTTGGCTGCTTTTGGACAAGTCTTTCCTTGCGTACATCCCGGCTGATTTCCGAAACATTTTTGCCATTATGCTGCTTGTGTACGGCATCTACCGGGGCTGGAGAATTTATGCCGATCACTTTTAACCAATATTGTTATGCTTCGCAACTTTTTGATTATCATTATAGTATCGTTGCTCTGGATTTCATGCGCCGAGCGCGACAAGACAGGAAAAGTGCTAGACACCATTACTACCGGCGAAATAACCATAGCAGTAGAAGAGGGTTATAAACCCGTTATTTCTTCTTGCATTGATGTTTTTGATTCTATTTACCGCTCGGCGAAAATTAATCCAAGGTATATTTCAGAAGGGGAGGCTGTGAACGCGCTCATTCAGGATTCTGTGCAAGTCATCATCATTGGTCGGCAACTTGCCGCAAAAGAAACAGAATATTTTCAATCGCGTGGCTTTACCCCGCCCACTACGGCCATCGCGTATGACGCCCTGGCGATCATACTCAACCCAGCAAACCGCGACACAGTGTTGACGAAGCAACAAGTGCATGACCTCCTTGTGGGAAAAACAACGACATGGAAAGAAATCAACCCTAAATCAGCCTTGGGAAACATCCAATTGGTGTTCGACAACCCAATGAGCGGCACCCTGCGTTATGTGCGCGATTCCGTTATAGCGGGCCAAGAACTATCCAAACAAGCCTCCGCACTAAAAAACAATGCTGATGTGATTGATTATGTCAGCAAAAACAAAAATGCAGTTGGCATTATCGCTGCAAACTGGATTTCAGACACCGACGATGGCGGGGTACAAAAGTTTATGCGCGAAATCAAAATTGCCGACGTGGCCAAGGAGCCCGGGAAGGAGGGCTACGGTCCTTACCAAGCCTTTCTCGCTACGGGCGATTATCCGTACAAACGCACCATCTATATCATCAATGCGCAAGCACGACGGAACGGCCTTGGGGCGGGTTTTGCCTCCTATTTGGCGAAAGACGGCCAGCGAATCATGCTCAAAGACGGCCTTTTGCCAGCCAACGCGGTAACACGCTTGATTAAATCAAGTCATTAACTTAAATGTTTGTCAAAATAGCCGTTCGAGGTGACTATTTATCGCCTGAATTACGTCTCTAAAATAGTGGAACTTCGCCCTCCAAAAAATTGGGCAAGCGAAACGCCCATCAGTTTTTAAACACAATACTTTTTCCGAACAATGACAAATCTTCTGAAAAAAACCTTTTTTATCTTGGCAATGCTTTTTGCCCAAACGGCCTTTTGCCAAAGTCATGCGGCTGGCAATGAGGCCATGCAGTTAGAGGACTGGGACAAAGCCATCAGTATATTTTCTGGTCTCACTAAGACCGATCCAACCGACCAAAGTGCTTTTCTAAGCCTCGGCAACGCCTACCTCGCAAAAGGAGACAAGGAAAATGCCTTAGCAAATTTCAACACTGCTTTTGCTGCTAAATCTGATGCCCCAATGGCTTTCGTGGCCAATGGTCGCGTCCTTTTGCTCCAAAATAAAGGAGCAGAGGCTGAAAAACAGTTTAGCAAAGCAAAGAAATACGCCAACAAAAAAGACATGACTACCTGGCGGCAAATTGGTGAATCGTACTTTTACTAC
>JANMME010001102.1:0-3239 GCA_031373015.1 Saprospiraceae bacterium | reverse complement strand
TGATAAGGGTGCAGCCGGTTTCTCGGGCGTATTCCACCCCTGCCATGCTGACGCCATAACCCTCTTTGTCGCGGTCGGGCAAGTAGTAGTCGAGGTTTGAATGAAACCGGGAAAGAAACGCGTACATGAGCGCCACGCTGGTAGTGCCGTCCACGTCGTAATCGCCGTAGAGCAGGATGCGCTCATTTTTTTGAAGTGCGGCATCTAGGCGTTCAACGGCCAAATCCATATCCTTCATCAGGAACGGGTTGTGCGTGTTGTTCAGGTCGTGCCGAAAAAATATTCGGGCGTCTTCCAGGTTGGAAACGCCGCGTTGCACGAGGAGCCGGCAAAAAAGGAGGGGGATCTTGAGTTCTGTTTGAAGCCTTTCGGCAGAGGCTTCGTCGGTGGGTGTTAAATTCCAGGTAGCAAGTTTCATTGGTTGAAGAGCGTGTTTTGCATGTTTGCTACGAAGTTAATAATAATTGCGCAATCTCACACCGAAAATTTGATTTTTCTAACATTCGAAGCATCTATTTACCACATAATTAAATGTGCCATAATTTGAAACACAAAAGGCACAAAAGGACACAAAAGTAGCACGATCCGATCTTTTGTGTCCTTTTGTGCCTTTTGTGTTTCAAATTATGTCACATTTAGTTACAACTCACATCTTTACAAAAGAACCTTCGTGCAGCAAAACACCCATCCTGCACTGCACGCGGTAAGTGCCCGCAGGCAATCCGCTCAACTCAAGCGTGAAAGAAAATGCCGGACTTGATTTTGTGACCGTATAGGTTCTGACACGCTGTCCGGCCTGGTTCCAGACCGCGATCTCTGCCGTACCGTTTTGGTCATTTTGTAGATTCAACACGGTGTACTCCATGGCAGGATTTGGCGAACATTTCATTGAAAGCACTTGAAAACCAACACCTTTTACGCTGTTGATGCCCAATTCATAGCAACCCCGGTCGGGCAATCCGATGCGCGGGTTTCCGAGAAGGTCTGTAGCCGGAGCGCCTGCGGCCACACCGCCATCTACTGCCGGGCCCATGGTGAGGCGGAAATCGTCGTTGCCGGGATCGGCAAAGGTGACCCCCAAGTTATTGGCATCCTTGCTGCCCGTCAGGTAAACCTGGAGCGAAGCATCGCTGCTTTGGTTTCCGTTGAGCGAGATGACTTCTGGCTGGCCTTCTTCAATGGAATAGTTTTCGCCCTCAGGGTTTTGGAAAAGACAGTTCAAAAGCGAAAGCTTGGAATTGCCCATCGGTGCTTCCCACTGCGCAATCCCCGCACCGAGTACGGCATCATTGTCAGCAAAGGTGCAGTTGACAGCTTTTACCGTACAGAACAGGCTGTCGGAAGCATTGACGGACATGGCGCCTCCGGCCCCGAGCCCAACGTTGAGGTTTCTGGCAAAAAGGCAGTTGGTAATTACCGCTTTGGCGTCGTTGAGATTGAGCGCCGCGCCTTGCGTTGACGCGAAGTTGTCGCGGAAAATGGTGTTCTCAATCGTCAGCGGGCTGTCTCCAAAGGCTTGCAAAACACCGCCGAAATCGCCCGTGTTGAAGGTAAATTCGCTATTGCGGATGGTGGCCTCAACATTTGGGTTAATGTAGATACAGCCTCCGCTACCCGTAGTGGTGTTCTCGCTGAAACGACAGTTTTCAATGCCCAAACGTGTATCATCATTTTGGGTAAAAATAGCGCCGCCAAAGGCTGCCTTATTACTTGTGAAAGCGCAATCCTTGTAATTGACATTTGATTCAAACCCGTTGCTCACCGCAGCCCCACCTTGTGTCGCGGTATTGTTGGTGAAAGTGCAGCCTTCGAAAGTACCATTGCAACCAAGACCGTAGTTGGCAACGGCCGCAGCGAATGAACCCGTATTGGCCTCAAACAAACAGTTTGTAGTCGTAAATATAGTGCCTTCGCTGTTGTAAATGGCTGCCCCTGATGTCGGTGCTACATTTTCCCTGAAAATCGAATTTTTGAGCATGTAGTTGGTTTGGAATTGGAAGATTGCGGTAGCCCCGTAGCCCGATGCGATATTCCGTTCGAACAGACAGCTGTCAATGGTGATCTGACTGTCGAGTTCACGCCCGTCGAGGTACATGCCTGCCGCAACGGGGGCGTAGTTGTCGCGAAAAATGGAATTTTTGATGATGGTCGTAGCCTGCCATCCGTAAATAGCTGCGCCACCAAAATCTGTTGCAGTATCTCGTTCAAAAAGGCAATTGTTGATCGTTGAAACATCGCCTCCCTCAGTTCCATCAATGTAAAGTCCGGCAGCGTTGTTCGCTTTGTTCTTTCTGAAAATGCTGTTGGTCATGGTCCAACTGGCTTGCCAGGAAAACATGCCTGCGCCAAAATTTACCCCCGCGTTATTGCTCTCAAAGAGGCAACTGTCAATCGTGACGCCTGTGGTTTGGAATGGATAGAGCGCTCCGCGGTTGGTCAGGTTTTTGCGAAAAACGCAGTTGTTTACCTCGCCACTGGACAATTGGAACAATATGCAGACGCCCTGTTCGGTAGCCTTGTTTCCCTCAAACACGCAATTGTCTAACACTAAACCATCGCCGTCCGGGCCGATGGCCATAAAGGCTGCGCCATTTTCTCCATAATTGTCCGTGAAGCGGCAGTTGCGCACGGTCAGTTTTGTGCCAGCAAGAATGCCACCACCCTGCCGACTCAGCCCAGGGTTGGGATCGCCCACGAGCGTTTGGCCACCGCGAATCGTAAAGCCGTCCACCACGGCCTTCTGCGGGGAACTGCCCGTAAACGCAATCAGGACGTGTTGCACGTTGTCCGAACGGTTCTGCGTAAAGTTTCCAACGATGTCATTCCCTGCGATATCGCCGCTGAGGATAGTCACGTTGAGGCTGGGATTGCGCTGACTAAGCTGTGTCTCGGTGCCAGCAAAGCCGCCGTAAAGTTCTACGCCCGATTGAAGTGGAAATGAGTTGTCGGGGGCAGGGCTGCTGGGCTTGTAGGTGCCTGCTGCCACCCAAACCGCCTGGCCGGGGTTTGCGTTGCCGACTGCGATGTCCAAAGAGGTGTAGGCATTGGCCCAGGAAGTGCCGTTGTTGGCCCCTGATGCATTCGCCTTCACGAAAATAGTTTGGGCGTTCAAAAAGCCCGCTACCAAGAGCAAAAAGAGGGTAGACAAATGTTTCATAGTCGAGTAAAAGAAGTTGTTTTGTCAAATTGTTTACACGCCCCAGCCTTCCCGCCTGCCGAGTCTTGGCGGACAGGGGCGG
>JANMME010001089.1:0-3489 GCA_031373015.1 Saprospiraceae bacterium | reverse complement strand
CACAAAAGTTTATTCCGCACCGCAAACTGTACCAGACCGGCAATGCCCTGCACCTCCAGTTTCTGGATAATGTTGTTCCGATGGGTATCCACCGTGCGCGGACTGATGAAAAGTTGCTGCCCGATTTCAGTGCTGCTGAGGCCCTGGGCCACGAGTTTAATAATCTCCATTTCTCGGCTGGAGAGCAGGGCCAGGAGCGGTGCATCGGGATTGTGGGCGGGTTTTAGCAGCGTGAGGGTCACATCGCTGCTAAAGTAGGCATCGCCGGCTGCAACGCGCTGGATGGCATCGCTGAGTTCTTCCAAGGAGGTGTTTTTAAACAAAAAACCGCTCACGCCTTTTGCCACGGCTTCTTGGATCAATTCCTTGTTTTGCAGCATGGTGAGCATGATGACTTTCACACCGAGGAAATCTCGTTTGATTTCAACCGTGGCTTCGAGGCCGTTCATTATGGGCATCTCGTAGTCGAGCAGGGCCACGTTTGGTTTGGCGCCGTTGCGTAGCAAATTGACTGCTTCTTTGCCATTGGCGGCTTCGCCTACAATTTCCACAAAATCAAGTTCTTCGAGCAGTGCCCGGAAACCTTTGCGCACCAATTGGTGGTCGTCGGCGAGGAGGATTTTGATTTTCACCTTTACAGTTTTATCCTTACATAGAGATCAGACACTTTCAACGATACGCCCAAACGAGACAGATCAATGGCATCATCGGGTTCGGTGAAATACTGGATGTCCCAAGTGCCGTCTTCGTTTCGTTGGTGCAGCTCCACCGATATTTCGTCTTGCGATACGATCATATAATACCATAGGTAAGCGACCTGATGGTATTCTTTGCGCTTTTTCACTCGGTCTCGGTAGGCTGACTCCGTGGAAGCCACCTCCAACAACAAAACCGGGTGCTTGACGATATAATCGTGCTCGTCGTCAACCAAAGGGGCCACCACGAGGTCTGGATAGCGGTAGATGCCATTGGGCAGGACTTCGGCCTTAATATCGTGAGAAAAGGTTTCAAAGCCTTTGCTTAACAGTTCGTCGTCTAATTTTTTGACGAAATTTTTAGCGATGCGATTGGCATCTTTTGCTTCTCCAGGCATAGGAATAAGTTGACCAAAATAATATTCATGACGCACTTCGGAGCGTTTTTCGAACTCCAGCCATTCTTCCACCGTGAAGAGGCGTTCGGCCACGGGTTCGGCGATCAATGTATTTCCCATAAAGAAAACAATTTTGGACAAAGATAATGATCTTGGTTGGTGATTGGTGAACTAGTGACTGGTGAATCGTTCCTCAAATGGGCACCCTCACCAACGCCACCGTACCATGCGGCTGTTTGCTTTCTGTGAAAAATCCCCCGCCCAGTGCCGTAGCACGGCTGAGAATGTTCAGCAATCCCATACTGCCCCTTGCGCGGGCTTCTTCGTAATTGTATCCCACACCATCGTCTTCCACGCGGAGTACCAGATCGGGACCCACCGAGTAGAGTTCGATCATCACTTTGGCGGCGCGGGCGTGTTTCACGATGTTATTGAGAAGTTCCTGGGTAATCCGATAAAGGCCAATTTCAGTCTTTTCATCCAATTGCAAGGGCAGGTCGTGGGCATTGAATTTGGCTTCCACCCCGGCGTGTGTCAGCGTGTGGCGGAGCAGCAGTTCGAGACTGGGCGCGAGGCCCTGTTGTTCGAGCACGGGCGGCGACATCACGTGGGCGATGCTGCGCACCTCGGTGCAGGAGTTGTCGAGTTGTTCGCCCAACTCGGCAAAGCGGCTGGATTCATCCGGGGCGAGTTTCCCCACCCTTCTGCCGAGGGCGTCGAAGCCAAGTTTGAGGGCCACGAGTTCCTGGGCAATGCCGTCGTGCAGGTCGCGGGCGATGCGTTTGCGCTCGGCTTCCTGGGCTTCGATGACGGCGCTCAGCCCCAGTTTTTGTTCGCGGATAATGGCGGTATCGAGCTCGGCTTTTTTGCGCAGGCGGAAACGGTTGTAGAACAGGTAGCCGAGCACTGCTGCGGACAAGAGCGTTGCCACCAGAGAGAATAGGGCTACTCGCTGTCTAAAATTTTCGGCGCGTTGCTCGCCGAGTTCCCGTGCTGTTTTTTCTGAGCCGTATTTGGCTTCCAGGGTCTGCGTGGCGCGATTATAGGTTTCTAAGTTGAGTTGCCCGTCCACCTCATTGAGTTTTTTTTGTGCGACGAGCGCTGATTTGTAATCTCCTTGGGCTTCAAACATCTCTGCCAGACCGAGTTGAATACTGCCCACCCCTTCCACATTGCCGCAGGACTCGCAGACCGGCATCGCTTCATCATACCAGGGTCGGGCATCTGTCCATTTTTGCTGTTTACGGTAAGCGTGTCCGATGTTGAGTAGCGTAAAGCACAATCCAAAGCGATCATCTACTATTTTAGCATACACCGCCGATTTTTTGTAATATTCAATGGCTTGACTCAAATCTCCTTTATGATGGAAATATACTCCCAGGTTATTGAAGGTGACTGATAAAACGTCCGATAAATTCCGCTGTTCCGCGATATGGAGTGTTTTTTGAAGAAAGAGCAAGGAGGAGTCGTTCTGATTGATCGAATATACATTCGAGATTGCGTTATAATCAGCACAGAGATCGCGCCAGTTATGTAGCCTTTCGTGCAACTGGGCTGCCTCGAAGCCGCGTTGTAGCGCCACCGTGTAGTTTTTTTGTGCCTTGTTCAGATTGGAGAGATTAAGCAAGGTGCTTGCCCGCAGGGAGTCGTTGTGATCTCGTTCGGCACTTTCCAAAATCGGGATGAGGATGTTACCTGCCTTTTCAAACTCCAATTGCCGGGTATAGGTAGCAGCAATGCGCAAGTCAACAAAAGGCACATAATCGGGCTGACTTTGGGCTGCAACTTCTCGGAATTGCGTACAGATCACCATGGCAGAATCCAGGTGAAAGTAACGATAAAACTTTTCCAGCTTGATGAACGCTTCTTTTTTTGCCGTGAAATCGGGGGCGTTGTTGTAGGCAGCCCAAAGTTCGGTTGCGTAAGGCGACTGACTTTGAACGGGGGCAAAGCAAAGAAGCCAAAGCATGACGACGGCACAGACTTTTCCCATAATATTGGTATTTATGGCACAAATATAGGTTTCCACAGGGAAAAAGTACCCATCCGATAAGTTGGTTCTTGTCTTTAAATCGGCACCCTGACCAGGGCGATCGTGCCATGCGGCAACTTCCTTTCCGAAAAAAATTGCCCGCCGAGCGTACTCACCCGGCTTAGGATATTCAGCACCCCCATCGTGCCGCGCGAGCGGGCTGCGTCAAAATCGAAGCCCGTGCCATCATCTTCCACGCGAAGAACCAACTGGTTTTCCGCCTGGAACATCTCTATTACCACTTTGGCCGCGCGGGCGTGTTTCACGATGTTGTTGAGCAATTCCTGCGTGATGCGGTAAAGGCCAATCTCCGTTTTTTCATCCAACTGAAGCGGCAGGTCATGGGCATTGAACTTCGCTTCCA
>JANMME010000323.1:0-1861 GCA_031373015.1 Saprospiraceae bacterium | reverse complement strand
CGCCAAACGAGACGGGTTCATTTTCATTGAAAATATTCTTGTCCAACGTTACTCGGAACTTGCGCTTATCCTCCTTGAGCGAGAGGTATTGCACGGTTTTACCCACCAATTCATCAAAAATCTCGTGGTTTTGGTGTTGTAAATAATCAAACAAGCGCCAGCGCCAAAGACCCTCGCCCAGCAAAATACCCGTTTTGATACCGTTGGTTTCGCCCACTGCCAAAAGCGGCTGATCGGTATCCACCTTGCCAATTCGCTTGCGGAGCAACACTTGCGCTTGCGCGGTAGCACCGAAATTCCCAAAGGCCGAAGTCATTGGATTAAACTTTGGCAATTCCTCCAGCACCCTCGGGCTCAATGAAAAGGCAGCGAATTGCGGCGATACGCGGCCTTGCACCTCGTCGCTCTGAGAGCCGTCGCTTTGAAGGCTCACCAGTCCCTGCGCCTTTGATAGTGCCGTATAGCCCGTCTGCATCCCGGCGATGAAAAGACGCGGGATGCGCTTGTTGTTCATCGTGTTGAGCAGGCCCGAAAGGTCGTTCGAGGCAGAAGGGAGATTGTGCAACACCACAAAATCAAACTTGCCCACATCCAAACCCGGATCGTTTATGTAAGCGGTGTTAACTTGATAGTTCTTGTTGTTTTCAAGCGTGGTCTTGAGGGCACTAAGGTCTGGGTGGGGGCTGTTGGCCAGAAGCAGTATTTTTTGCCGGGCATCCAGTACATCTATAAAAATTTCGCGCCGGTTGTTGCTCGTGCTGGCCTCGCCTGGCAAGACGGCTGCACTAATGATGTATGAAATCACGCCAGGCTGATCTGCATCAAGTTGCACTTCTTTGGTAGTGAAAAAGTCGTTCCCAGACATGGTCACCGGGATGCTCTGCAATTGTTTCAGCCCTGAATCGCTTGATTTTGAAACAGTCAAAACCGTTTGTTTTCCGGCAAAATTGGTAGCCGCAAGGTCAATTTGTAGTGTAAACTTGTCGCCGAGGTAGGCGATTTTGTTGTGGAAAACCCGCTTCACCAAAAGGTCTTTCCTCGGGGTTGTATCGCCCAAAGCGACGGTGTACACTGGCGCAGAAAGCGGCGCATCGGAATACGCGGGGTTGCTGCCTTCGTTGTAAATGCCGTCGGAAGCGAGCACTAACGCACCGAGATTTTGGCCTCCGTAGAGGTCGTACACCCCCCGGAGGAGTTCTGAAAAATTGGTGACTTTATCGGTAAAATTAAAGTCCACACCCTCCCGCACCTGGTCGCCAAAAGCAAGTTCATGTACCTCGTAATTGTCCGAGAGGGAATTTTTCAGAGCCGTCCAATCTTGCTTGTAACGTTCCAAAGCCTCCCCTTTTAGGTCGGTGGACACGCTTTCCGACTGGTCTTGTGCCAGCACCACAATGGGTTTCTTTGTTTCGGTAAAAAAACTCTTCAGCAGTGGCGACAGCAACAATGCACTGAGCAACGTAACGGTGATCCAACGTATTAGACCCAGCCAACGGTTGAGTTTCGGGGCTTGATCACGAAAAGTAGTGTCGCGGTAATAAAGCAGTAGTGCATAGCCAAGCCCCAACAGCGCACAAAAAATCAGAAACCAAGCAGGGTATTGAAAAGAGAGGTCGAGCATTTAAATCGTTATTTTTACCCGTTTACCCGCCATAGCCGCAGGCTATGGCGGGTCGTCATTGGGTCATTTTTCGGGGAGAGCTGGGGTTGTGCAAAAAGGTTTTTCGCAGATTTTTGCAAAAAACAATGTTTTGTGTTTTGGCCAATTGAATCCTATAAGGTTTTAAAAACCTTATAGGATTTTATGGGAATCAAAATATAATTCCGCACCAAATTTTCAATCAGGACTTTTTGCACAACC
>JANMME010000891.1:0-1607 GCA_031373015.1 Saprospiraceae bacterium | reverse complement strand
GAGCGTGAAATTGCTGGCGCGGTCTTCAAATTTTTTGTCGGAAATGACCCCGTATTTCACGAACACGCCCAAATCGCGCCATTTTTGCTCAAAAGCCGGGCGGTCTGATTTGAACAAGTCGTGGAGTTTGTCGGCCACTTTTTTGGTGATGTGCTCGCTGATTTTCTTCACGTTGCCGTCGGCCTGGAGATAGGAGCGCGACACGTTGAGCGGGATGTCGGGCGAGTCAATCACCCCGTGGAGGAGTTGCAACCATTCTGGCACGATGTCGCGCACATCGTCGGTCACAAAGACCTGGTTGGAGTAGAGGTGGATCTTGTTGCGGTTCAACTCCATGGCGTTGCCGCCAATTTTTGGGAAGAACAGCACGCCCGTCAGGTTGAACGGATAATCAATGTTGAGGTGGATCCAGAACATTGGTTCTGCTGCCATGGGGAACATCTGGCGGTAAAACGCCCTATAGTCCTCGTCCTGCAGTTCCGTGGGTTGGCGTTTCCAGATGGGGCGCGTGTCGTTGATGATGTTGGCTACCTCGTGGCTCTCCTCTTTTTTGTCATCGCCTTCACCGGTTTCGACATATTCGGTTCGGGTGCCAAATTGAATCGGCACCGGCAGGTAGCGGCAGTATTTTTCCAGGAGACCATCGAGGCGGCTTTTCTCCAAAAACTCCTTGTTGTCTTGATTGATATAAAGGATAATGTCGGTGCCGCGCTCGGTTTTTTCGGGCGCGGGCTCAATGGAGTAGGAAGGGTCGCCTGCACAAGTCCAGCGCACGGGTTCGGCGCCTTCTTGCCAAGATTTTGTCACAACCTCCACTTTATCCGCCACCATAAAGGCCGAGTAGAACCCCAAGCCAAAATGGCCGATGATGGCACTGTCCTGATATTTTTCAAGGAACTCGGTTGCGCTTGAAAAAGCGATCTGGTTGAGGTATTTGAGCACTTCCTCCTCCGTCATGCCGATGCCTTTGTCGCGGATGATCAGGCGGTTATTTTCGGCTTCTTGGATAATCTCAATAGTGGTGTCGCCGATTTCTTGCTTCAGCTCCCCGCGCAAGGCCAGCACTTGAAGTTTGGTGGTCGCATCCACAGCATTCGACACAAGTTCCCGAAGGAAAATCTCGTGGTCGGAATAGAGGAATTTTTTAATGATGGGGAAAATGTTCTCAGTCTGGACGGAAATAGTACCTGTATGCATGGTTTGTTGATTCGTGGATTTGTTGATATGAGTATTTGTTGATTTGGCGCGATGCCCTCAGCTTTATTCAATGCCCCTTTCAAAGCCTGTGCCATTGCAGCGATGCTGCCAAAATGTCCGTCAGTTGCATTTTCAATTTAATCAATTGAAAATCAATTGTTAAAACCCAAAAAAGGCACTATATAGGGCCAATTAGTCTTAAAAAGTTGTTGCTCATTTGTTAATTGTGGCACAGTAGTTGTCTTACTATAAGCACGAACGCTGCTGCCGATGATCTCATACAAGTGCAGGCGGTTTCGGAAAAACGAGGACAAATTCTGTGTAAGAAATTAAGGCCAAATGCGGCCTTAAGCCCGTGGGCGAGGGACCAGTCCATCTGGGGGGTAGGGCTGGTCTCCTCACCACATTTT
>JANMME010000874.1:0-1811 GCA_031373015.1 Saprospiraceae bacterium | reverse complement strand
GTCGTAAATTTAGCAGAAAAACTAAGTTTATGTCCATTACTTCTTAATAGATTAGCGTTAGTTTCCCTCATATTCCGCCGCGCTTGGGTCTTTTGACCCAGCGCCACTACGCTGAGCATCTAAGAAAAAGGACCAAACCTCTTTTTACTTATCCTGAAGTTCCCCGAATTACGCTCAATTTCCTTTGAGCTATAAATATTGACGGCTGCTGGGCTTGGGTGTCCACCGAAGTGGCGCTGGGTCAAAAGACCCAGGCGCGGCGCGGGCATCAGTTATTGGCCAATGGCGATGGGGTTGAAGATGGAACACCACGCGGGGCGGAAATGAACGGGGAGCGGCTTAGTAGGATTTGGGGAATGATTGCTTTCTGTTGGACTTGGTTTTGCTTGCGAGTATATGGAGGGTTTGAACGGTTACTTTTGGTGTAAACCTATTCTAGGACAAGTCAATTGCATCCGGGAGCGGTTTGACATGTTCCCCACTAAGCATAGCTTTAATGCTTGCTTGATTCGTTTTAACAAAGTTTGACATTGTTTAACTGATTTAAAAAGTGAAAAGGCTACTCTATTATACGATTTTCGCCATCCTCGTGCTTTTAACGCCACAAATATCCTCTACCCCCTCTCCCCCGCGCAAAGACAAATTTTCTCATTTGTTAGCCCAAACCTTCGTACTTTGGCCTCCATAAACCCCTAATATTCTTTATAATTTCCTGAATGTCAAGCCGAACATGCATTCCTAATCGTTAGCCCAACACACCCGCCATGATCGGCAAAAAAATTTTAAAAACCCTTCAAGCCCTCGATGTTGCGGCCTTTCGGCGGCTGGGAGATGGCTTTGAATCGCCGTACAGCTATCTTTTACCTCTGCAGAAAATAAAGCGTTAAAGTTGTTGATCGTGTTTATAGCAGATTTATATATTTTTGACAATTCGGCACTGGTTTCATCGGTA
The DNA here is from genome assembly GCA_031373015.1 of Saprospiraceae bacterium. Classification (GTDB taxonomy): domain Bacteria; phylum Bacteroidota; class Bacteroidia; order Chitinophagales; family Saprospiraceae; genus M3007. Next base: position 859 of record JANMME010000874.1, on the reverse strand, counting down.
CTAACCAGCAATAGTGAATTGGAAAATGAAACAGTTTCGAAGACACTTATGGAGGGGTAGGGGCGTTTGGTTTTTGGGGAATGAAATTTTTAAAAAAAACATTTTGTTTTAAATTAAAGGCGCTTTATCTTCGCTGTTAAATTCAGCCGCGCCTATGCCAAATAGAAAACATCTTCAAAAAAAAGACCATGAACCGCACGATGCCGTTTTCAAGGCCTTTTTCAGCGATGCTAAAATCGCCAGAAACTACCTGCTGCATTACACGCTCGAGGCTATACATCGACAAATAGATTTCGGTGTTTTCCAGAAAATAGATACTGCCTTCGTCAGTGGTCGCTTCGGGATTTCCTTCAGCGACGTGCTGTATGAAACCCGTTTGGCGAGCGGCGCTTCGGCTCGGCTGCTATTCCTATTTGAGCACAAAAGTTACTTGCCTTCTCAGCCTGTACACCTTCAACTGCTTGATTATCTGTTGCAAATTTGGGAAGACGATCTCAAAAACAACCGCCCGCTCTCTTTTGTCATTCCGATTGTCGTGTATCACGGAGCGCATGCGTGGAAACAGAAGCCGTTTTCCAGCTATTTCCCGGGCTTGCCTGAAGATTGGGAAGCGTTTATCCCGAACTTTCATTACTTGCTCACAGACTTGAGTACGATACCGCCAGAAGAAATCGAGGAGAAAGTGGAAACCGAATACCTGAAAAACCTGTTTCTGGCCTTAAAATTTGCCCGCAATGAAAGATTCGTTTTGAAAAAATGGCCAAACGTCCTTACTTTTGGCAAGCCATTCTACCGGAGCGACCGCGAAGGCATTCTGCTCCAAACCCTAACACTTTACGTCACCAATTTTTATAAAATG
>JANMME010000868.1:0-2101 GCA_031373015.1 Saprospiraceae bacterium | reverse complement strand
GGTGTTTTGTTCATCAACGGGGCGATGCTGCGTACGCTTGATGCGGGCTCCTACCACTTCTGGAAAAACAGCGACACGATCCTTATCCTGAAAACCGATATGCGCCAAATAACGGTGGATATTGGTGGGCAGGAGGTTTTGACCAAGGACAAAGCCCAGTTGCGCATCAACTTTACGGTGCAGTACAAGGTGGCGGATTTGACCAAAGCGCTGGTGGAAAACAAGGACTTTGACAAGCAACTCTACATCCAAATGCAGATGGCCTTGCGCGAAATCGTGGGCAAACTGTCTTTTGATGAATTGATGGAAAGCAAAGACCAGGTGGCTGCCCAAGTCATGGCCACGGCCGTGGAGAAAGCACAAGCATTGGGCGTCGAACTGGCTGGATTCGGCGTCAAGGACATCATTTTGCCGGGCGACGTGAAGGAGATCATGAACCAGGTTTTGATCGCCGAAAAACGCGCCCAGGCCAACGTGATCATGCGCCGGGAAGAAACCGCTTCTACCCGTAGCCTCATGAACACCGCCAAACTGATGGAGGAAAACGCCATGTTGTTCAAACTCAAAGAGATGGAATACGTGGAGAAGATCGCCGAAAAAATCCACACCATTACCCTCTCCGGAGGGAGCCAGGTGGTGGATCAGTTGAAGCAGTTGTTCGTGAAGTAGGTGCTGCTAACAGTGCAGGCGGCCAGTAATAAAGAAACCGTCGTTCGAGGCATCGGGCGGCGGTTTTGTTTTTGGGTTAGAAATGATTGGATTACTTGCTCGTAGGGCAGTTGATAACATTTGCCCATGCAACCAGTGTCAGTGCAATTAACTCTGCGATTGTTCGCATAATGTGAAGCGACCACCATTTGTCTCGTAGTACTTGCCAGTTATCGGGAATAGAGTCAATTTTCCATGAAAGAATCTCCGTTTGAATGGGAAGATTGCCAAACCTTGAAATGAATATGCACGAAGCAAAAAATCCCGAGGCAGCAAGCAAAGCGATATAAACATTTTTGGTGTGCCGTTGTAAATATGCTGCTAATAAAGAGACAAGGGTTGCAAGAATCACCATCGCAACCATCAAGTTGTTTAGTGATTGAACAAGATGTGCCTGCTGCTCAAGATATGTTGTGACTGAATAGTTTTTAGGGTTAAGTCCCACCCAAATCCCAAAACTTGTCCCTGCAAGTAATGCAGCAAGAAGGATGTTAAAAAGCCGAATGATTGTTATTGCTGCCATCTATCTGCCAATTGATTTTATTTATTTATTTTTTGTTTGATTACAACGAACTAAGTCGTTGCTACAACGGACGACCCTCCTATTTTCCACTTAATCGTCCATTGTGGCAATGCCGCCAATGTACAAACCCTCCAGTGTTGCTCCATTTATTGAACGAGCAAATAATGAGCTCAAAAATAGCCTTTAATGTCAAACTACAGAACCTTTTCTCCCAAAAATTTGGAGACTGTAGGGATCATCAAAACATCACACCCTCACCAACGAACACCATTTCACCCCTTTCCCACTTGTCAGAATAAAACGGTACACGCCTGCCGCCCAGTTCGCTGACGGCACTTCCAACTTCATCCGGGTTGCAGAAAGATTGATATTCGATTGCCACACCAAACGCCCTGCCGCATCGAACACACGGCAATTTGCATCCTCGCCGCGCCAAGCCTCGGGGATTTCAAGCGTCAACGGCCCGCCCTCAAAAAGCAGTGAAGGGTAGCAACGCCATCCGTCGGCATCAGGCTCAGAAGCCGCGCTGAGGGGAGCGGTTTTGAATGTGGCCAAGGGGCTGAAGGGGGCACAAGCATACCAGTTGTTGAAGGGTCGGATACGCCAGTAATATTTTATATTGGGTGAAAGCGCCCCAGCCGTGAGGAAGGTGTCCGTGGTTACCACATCCAACTGTTTGAAACCAAAACCAGTAAAACGCGATGCCTGCACGAGGTAATGGGTGGCGTTTGGCACTGGTTTCCAGTGGAAGAGCGCGCCTGTGACTGGCGCGATCTCGTCTTGTATGGGTTCGAGGGCAATAGGCTCTTCGTCAATGGGTTGTTGTAGCATCGCCGGTGTGACCCAGTTGGCTTTTTCTGTGTGCAAGGT
>JANMME010000831.1:0-12151 GCA_031373015.1 Saprospiraceae bacterium | reverse complement strand
AACGGTTTTGTGTGCCAAAACGAGAAGAACCATCTCGCCGAATGGTGAAAGAGGCCAGGTATTTGTCAGAATAGCCGTAGTTCAGTTTGCCAAAATAGGAAAACAGCGAAAAGCCCGTGCTTGCACCGGAGGAGGTTCTTTCTCCAGAAGCGGCGCTCAATTGTAAATAATCAACTGTTTCAAGTGCAAAATCTTTGCCCGTGGCCGAGAAGAGATTCAAGTTGTTTTTGATGGCTTCAGTGCCGCCCAGAACTGTCAGCGCGTGACGCCCAAACATTTTCGAATAGCTCAAGGTGTTGTTGAACACCCAGTTGGTCTGGTGGGTTTGACGGAGGGTTAGCTCAGCTGTTTTGTTGGCCAAAAAGCCCCTGGAGTAGGTACGGAAAATATCTTTGGAGAAGATGTTGTCGTAGTCTCCACCGAAGCTTGTATGGAAAGTGAGGGATTTCAACAGCTTTATGTCCATATACACATTGCCAAAAACCTTGACATTTTTGCTGCGGTCGTCTCTGTTGTCTTCCGACACCGCCACCGGATTGTCGCGGTCAGAGAACCCGCCCCCTGGAGGGCCTGAAAAACGCCCGTCTTCAGTGCGAACCGGCAAGATGGACTTGTATCGGTAAGGGGCTTGCTCTGGAGTGCCGCCAAAGCCGTTGTCGAGCCAAAGCCGCTGGCCGCTGGACACGCTCAGATTTTCGCCAATAGTTACTTTTTCATCAAAAAACTTAAAATTTGAGTTTACGCGGATCCCCATCCGCTTGAAAAACGAATTGATGATGACGCCCCGCTGGTCCAGATAATTGGCTCCGAACTGCACACCGCCGCGTTCGCCGCCCTGTGAAAATGCCAGATCGTAGTTTTGGATCAACCCCGTGCGCGAGATTTCTTTCCAGTAATCAGTTCCTTCTTCAATATTGCCACCGTATTTGCTTTGGGGATGGCCTGAAGGGCGGAGTTGATCGGCTTCGTCCAGCCATTCCGGGTAAATGATCTTGTCAAGCACCGGAACGCCGGTCCCTTGAATGCCGGGACCGAGTGAAGGGTCAAGATGCCATTCATACTTGTAAATACCGGTATTGTCGGGGTTGGTGCCGTCGTTCACAGCCCCTTGCCATTCCACCATGGCGCGTTCCTTGGTATTCGTCAAATCATCAAATTTGTTCCAATTTTCAACACTGGTGCGCAGGTTGAAATCAATCCGCGCTTTTTGTTTGCCAGGCTGTTTCGTAGTGATGATGACTACCCCATTGGATGCCCGTGAGCCATAAATTGAAGCCGAAGAGGCATCTTTCAAAACCTGTACCGAGGCAATGTCATTGGGGTTGAGCCACGACAGGTCCCAGGTCTGCGGAATGGTGGAGTTGTTTTCGTTGGTCACGAAGGATTGCACGGGCACACCGTCCACGATGTACAGTGGGTCGGTCAATTTGCCCAGAGTACTGGTGCCGCGGATGCGCATCCGAACCCCTTGGCCGGGGTCGCCCGAAAGATCCACGTTCACCCCTGCTACCCTACCCTGCATGCTTTGCAGGATGTTTGGGTTGGCTGCGTTTTCCACATCTTTCAGGTCGAGTACCGCCACTGCGCCCAAGAGGTCCCTCTTTTTCTCTACGGCATAACCCGTCACGACCACTTCTTCGAGAAATGCACTGGATTTCAAGGCAACACTAACGGTGTTCAGTCCTTTGATAGAGACTTCTTGTTTCTGAAAACCCGTGTAAGAAATGGTCAAAGAAGTTGCCTCAGCGGGTATGGTTAGTGTAAATGCACCGCTGGCATTGGTGGAAGTGCCCGATGCAGTACCGGTAACCACAACGCTCGCCCCGATGAGGGCTTCGTTTGTTTCTGCGTCCGTAACCGTTCCGCTCACACTACGCTGTGAAAAAGCGAGGTGGCCAGAAAGTAACATTGCAAAGAGTGTAAGCAATTTTAGCTTCATAATAAGATGAGAATTGAGTGAAAAAATGCAGGTGGTTTAGTTCCAAATCCTTTTTAATTGATAAACCGTGCCTTGAGTCAGGCTTGCTTTGCCACCTTCGGCAAAAACCCTTGCTCGGTTGAAAACTTCGCTGGGGAAATACAATTCGGTCATGACTGTTGCGCCCTGGTCGGCGAATAGCTCTGCCGAAGCCACATCGAAAAACAGGTGCAGGCGCAGGGTACCCTCTTTTGAAAAGCGCGGCGCAACATGGATTGTAGGCGCGAATTTGTCCGAAAAACTAAAGTCGCCAGATTTGGTGCGGTCACTGACGAATCGGTTTTGGGATGCGTCATAAAGGATTCGGTAGATTTCTCCTTTGCTGTTGGAGAGTTCAATGCCCACTGTCCCAACGGCTTTAGCCGATGTTTTGCTTCCGTCAGCTAAAGCCGACGGTACAGTGAATTCCAGAACCCACTCAGACTGTTCGGGCGAAAAGCCAAGCTGATTGGTGAGATCCAGCGAACTTGAAATTTCTGTTGGTGGGATTTCGTAAGACTTGGAACGGATCTTTTCCAATTCCTTGACAGGTAGCGAAAAAAGGCGGTAGCCTTCAGATGTATTTTTTAGCACCAATTCACGGGGCAGGGTGGTTGCATTGCGCCAGGTGCTCGTAGGCACTTTGTTCGCGTATTCCCAGTTGCTCATCCAGCCGATGAGGAGGCGGCGGCCGTCTGTTTTTGGAATGTCTGACCAAGTGACCCCTGCATAATTGTCTTTTCCCCAATCCAGCCAAATACCCGTGCCCTTGGGGACCAATTTTGCAAAGCCCGGATCAGAAGAGAAGGTCTTTCCATCAAAATTGCCGACAAAATACTGGGTGCCGGAGCCCCCGTTGGGATGGCCCGGATTCAGGTTGACGATCAGCACCCATTTTGTTTCTTCCGTACCATCCACCTTGACCGGGAAAAGGTCGGGGCACTCCCAAACACCACCATGCGCGCCATATTCTTGACCAAAATCACCTAGGTGTACCCAATGCTTTAAATCTGGTGCGCCCCAAAATTCGGTGTGATTTCCAACTGCAAGTACAACAATCCATTGCTTGGAAGCATCATCCCAGACCACCTTTGGATCACGAAAATCGCGGTCTTTCTCCGGGTTCGAGATGACCGGATTGCCTGTGTACTTAGTCCAGGTACGTCCCCTATCATTGGAATATGCGATTCCCTGGGTTTCCACATCATTCCGTCCGGCTTTTTCCCGATCCATATTGTGAAGCGTAAACATGGCCACAAGCGGCGGCTTCCCATTTTGACCAAAGCCGCTGGTATTGTTCCAGTCCACTACTGCGCTGCCAGAAAAGATATAACCTAGTGAGTCAGGATAAAGCGCGATAGGCAAATGTTCCCAATGCACCAAATCCGTGCTGATGGCATGACCCCAATGCATTGGCCCCCAAACGGTGCTATCGGGGTAATACTGGTAAAAAAGGTGGTATTCACCCTCGAAAAAGACGAGGCCATTGGGGTCGTTCATCCACTGGCTGGGGGGCGAGAAGTGGAACTGGGGGCGGTGCAGCTCATGGTTGACGCTGTGCGCGGAGGTAGCCGTCTGCGGTTCGGAGGGGCTTGGTTGCTTGCCTTGACAAGCGCAAAACAGCCCGGCAAGCATGAAAAAAAACGTCCAAATGGATGTGTGGATGTTTGTCATAAAAGTTGTTTTTCTTGTTCTGAATATTTTGAAATAACAGCTTCAACCGTATGGCATTAAAATGTGGGTTCGGATAAATTGCTTCTCCGAACCCCAATAAACCCATTATTGAATGAAATTTGTATGAAGCATTTTATTCACTTAACTATTTGCTTTTCAATATCTTCCAGCGATACGCCTTTGGTTTCTGGCATCATTTTCCATACAAAAAGCAGTTGGAAAACCATCATTACCGCGAATAGCGCGAAAATCGGCGCCTGCCCGAAGCGCCCGGCCATCCATGGGAAGGAGGCCGCGATGAGTGCTGCGAACACCCAGTGCGTACTGCTACCCAAGGAATTGCCGTATGAGCGCACCCGATTCGGGAAGATTTCTGAAATGAAAACCCAGATGACCGCGCCTTGCCCAATGGCATGGGCTGCAATGAAAACGAATAGTAAAATTGGAATGGTCATGCCACCAGAGCTGCCACTAAAAAATGCAATGGCCACGGCTGAAAGCGAAATGATATAGCCGACTGAACCAATGTACATCAAGAAACGCCGTCCGTATCGGTCAATCAGTGCAAGTCCAATCATGGTAAAAGCAAGGTTGACGACTCCGATACCCACCGAGGAAAGCAGGGCGGAATTGGCCGCCAAACCCGCATCTTCAAAAATGCGCGGCGCATAATAGATCACCGCGTTGATGCCGGAAACCTGATTGAAAAATGCAATCAAAAAGGCCAGCCAAATCGGGAAACGGTATCGCCCGCTGAAGAACTCGCCCAAACTGGCAGCATGGACCTCTCCGCTCGGGTTCGGATGCATATCGTTCAGGGACTGCTGTGCCGTGGCCGGGTTGATCAATTTCAGGATGCGCAAGGCTTCCGCGGTGTTCCCTTTTTTAACAGCGAGCCAACGCGGGCTTTCAGGAACCAACAAAATCAGTACGACAAAAAGCAAGGAAGGCACTGCAACTATGCCCAGCATCCAACGCCAGTTGCTGGGATCGTCCGTGCCGATCACCCAATTAGAGAAATAGGCGATCAGAATGCCAAAGACGATATTGAACTGAAACAGTGCGGTAAGTTGCCCCCGTTTTTCAGTGGGCGAGATTTCAGCAATATACATGGGGGCCACCACCGATGAGGCGCCTACGCTCAGTCCGCCGAGGAAGCGGAAAAACATGAGCCAATACACATCCGGCGACAAGGCGCAGCCAACTGCCGATACCAAATAAATAATGGCCACCCAGAACAGGGTGTTTTTCCGCCCCACCAATTCTGCCGGCACTCCGCCAAGGATGGCACCCACGATGGTCCCATAAAGTGCCATGGCCACCATTTGGCCAGTCATGGCATCGCTTAGATTCCAGAGCTGTTGGATGGTACGTTCGCAGCCAGAGATCACTGCGGTATCCAGCCCAAACAAGAAACCTCCAAGCGCGACGGTAATAGACCAGTAATAGACTTTGCGGTAATTCATGTTGTTGAATTTGTACCGCAAGGTTTGTTCGTGCCGGAGGGTTAGGATTTCAGGATTGTGTCAAATGCTGTTGAATTTGTTACACGTAGATGTTTTTGAGCAAATGATGGGAAAAACGGGCATTTTTCGGGGGTTTGTTCTGATTTTGGAATGGTGGATTTCGGAGCGTGGAGGGTAAGTGTTTGAAAATGTTGCGTGGGTGTTTGGAAATGTTACATATCCCGCTTCTCCCGCCACTCGCTCGGTGAGCATCCATACTTCCCTTTGAACGCCGTAGCAAAATAACCCGGCGACGAGTACCCCGCTTGATAGGCGATTTCCGCCACCGTCAGTTGGCTTTCGCGCAGCAGTTGCCCCGCTTTTTTCAAACGAACATGTTGGATAAAATCATTGGGGCTGTCGCCCAGCAATGCTTTTGTTTTTCGGAAAAGTTGCACCCTGGAAAGACCAAATTCTTCGCTCAATTGCTCTACAGTTAGGTTTTGGTCTGCAAAATGCGTCTCGATGTAGGTTTCAAATTTCCTCAAAAACTGCTGATCCAGATCGCCAATACCCACAGGGATTTTGCCGGGTTGGACCACCCCGCCAAAACGTTCGCGCAAATCCCCTCGCCCTTGGAGCAAATTCTTAACTATTTCAGAGAGGAATACCAGATTAAAGGGCTTGGTAACGTATGCATCTGCCCCGGTTTTAATGCCTTCAATTTTTTGCTCCATCGTGTTGCGGGCCGTGAGCAGAATAATGGGAATGTGGGACGTGCGCAAATCTGCCTTGAGGATTTTGGTTAGCATCAGCCCATCGCGACCGGGCATCGAAATGTCGGCGATGATAAGATCCGGGACTTCCGAGTAAGCCAGGTCTAAGCCCTCGTTGCCATCAGATGCCGTTCGGATTTGGTAACTTTTGCCAAATTGTTTTTTCAAAAAGTGGCGCAAGTCGTCGTTGTCTTCTATGAGCAGCAGCACCTTATCGGCCGTTTTTTCCGTGGGGAGTTCAACAGGGAGGGCCAGGTTTTCCTCTTCAAAATGCAAGATAAACTCGTCGTAAGAGATCCCCTCGGTTTTTTCTTCAAACAGTTGATCCGCTCGAAAATGCGCATGGCTCATGGGCAAAGACACTTCAAAGCGCGACCCTTTGCCACGTTCGCTCCACAATTGGATGCTACCGCCGTGCAGGCTCACTAGTTCTTTTGAAAGCGAAAGTCCCAGCCCGGTCCCTTTGCTTTTGTAGGTAGTGCCTTGATAAAACTGCTCAAAAGCGTGCTGGACGTGATCTTCTGACATCCCGCGGCCATTGTCTTCCACTTTTATGATCGCTTTGTCAGCATTAGGGTCTACAACAATGGCTACCTGGATTTTTCCTCCGCCAGTAGCAGGTGTAAATTTAAAGGCGTTGGACAGCAGGTTGAACAAAACCTTGTCGAGCATATTTATGTCAAACCAAACGGGCAAACTAGGCTCATTGGAGAAAAAACCGAGTTGAATGTTTCGTTTTTCCGCCATTTTTCGGTAAGCTTCCACAATTTCTTTTACAAAAAGCACCAGGTCGTTTTCGCTGGCGCGGACGACCATTTTCCCACTTTCAATTTTCCGAAAATCCATCAACTGATTCACAAGCCGAAGCAGGCGGAGTGCATTTTTTCGAACCATGCCCAGGTCTTGTTTAGCCTCTTTGCCCAGCGCCCCTGCCGCCTGAATGCCTTCCAGATAACCCAATATCAAGGTCAGGGGCGTTCTGAACTCGTGTGAGATATTGGTAAAAAAATCCACTTTGGCCTGCGTAGCCTGCTGAAGTTCGTCAGAAATTTGCAATATTTGCCGCTCGTGTTCAAGGGCTTCTTGGGTTTTGATCTCCAAATTTCGGTTGGCAGCCTGCTTGGCCCGCAAGGATTGCCATAGCACCGCACCTAGGAACAAGGAAAAAAGGAGTATCGAAACCAAGAGCATCATGTACACCTGCTGGCTCCGATATATGGTGTTCAAGTCAGCAAGCCCTTTGATCTGCCTGTCAATACTTTCTTGTAGGCTTGCCTCTTTTTTCATTTGTGCGTGCAAAATTGCTGCATTTCCAGGGTGGATTACGGTAGTTTGAAGGCGGTTAGTTTTTTCAAAGGGTAGCCGATTGAGAATGGCCAACGCTAGTTTGATGGCTTCTGCGCCACCCGCTGGATAAAGCATCGAAGCATTCAGAATACTGTCTTCGACGGCTTGAATGCCTTTTCCGGTACCTGGTATGCCATCAACGCCCACGAAAAACATGTCTTTGGCCCGGCCAAGCTCGGTCGCTTTTTGCCAAGCGGATTCAGCAAGCAGGTCTGTTTGCCCAAAAACTACGTTCGCTTCCGGATGCTCTTTGAAAAGCTGGGCGAGGTTGGCACTGTCATCCTCCAGTCGCCCTTCAACTTCTATTACTCCTACTATTTCCATACCCGGGAAGTCTCGAATGCCGTCGCGGAAACCGCGGTCTCGCTCAAAGGCGGGCGAGATAGTCATCCACATCTCCAGTTCGAGGATTTTGGCTTTCCCATCCAGTTGATTGGCGATATACCTGGCGGCAGCTTTGCCTATTTCATAGTTGTCGCCGCCGATGTAAGCCGTGTATTGTTCAGACTCCGTCTTCCGATCAATCAATATGACAGGAATCCCTTTTTTGTAAACCTCCTCAATGACCGCGGTAAGCGGTTGGGACTCGTTTGGAGCAACGATCAATAGGTCAATGCCTACATCCACCAGCGCTTTGATTTGGTTGATCTGTGTTTCGCTGTTACTCTGAGCCACTTTCATTTGAAAATCAACTTCAGGATGGAATGCCAATTCACGCAGCATTTCCCGGTTCATCACATCGCGCCACGCATCATCACAACATTGCGAAAATCCTATCAGCACCTTTTGCGGTTTTGGCTCAGGAGAACAGCTGGTGCAAAATATCAAAAGAATTACTGCATAGGCCAGTAATAAGTCCAAAAACCCTTCACTTTCCGACTTTAAAGTTAATTTCATAGGGCTAATGTACGTTGAGTCATCATCTAACAAGGCTATATTTTTATGGGCAGATAGTAAAATTTGAGTTATTTGAAATAAAGGCACTATTTTGGGACGTACCGCAAAAGTGTTTCCGTAAAAACGAACAAGAGCCCCTTGTAAATGAGTTACGAGGGGCTCCTGATCAATTTCCAGCAAGGTAAAGTCTCATTTTATTGCCGGATCAGTTTCCCCTTTTCGTCTTTCACCACATGGGCATCTTCATAGCCCATGCCCACAAGTTTGTTGGCAATTATGTTGGCGCTTTCAACATCGGGGTAGCTGCCCAACAGGATAACCGTCATCTTCGGGTTTTGCTCGGCTTTACGTTTTTCTATGACACCCAAGCCTTCCACGGGCGTAGGATCAAAATCGCTCGGCCTGGAGAGCGCAGCGATGCGAACGTAATAAGGATAGCCCGTAGCTGGGGTAGTGCTGTACACGATCGGAGCAGGCGCATCGCTTCCTTTTCTCAACTTTTCAGGTTTTGTGTCAGCAATGACTGGCACATATCCAGAAAGCAAGAAGTCTCTTATACTCGGATCATCAGCGCGTTCTGTAACAATGGTGGCATCTGGGAAGCCACGGCGAATGGCTTCGGCCTTCGCGCCTTCTGCCTCGGGGTATCTGCTCCATACGCCAAGTTTGACTTTGGTGAATCCATTTTCAGTCTTGGAATATAGGTTGCCCAGTCCATCGAGGCGTGTGTAATCGCTGATCGAAATAGACCTGCCAGCAGCGAAGGAACCCAGCTGAATGCCGTAGCGTACCGCTGAATTGTCGCCCTTCCCAACTTGTGCAATCGTGCTGTGCTGCACGGGTTCAACATACTCATACCCAAGAATGAGCGTCTCGTCTGCTCCACGTTCCTCTACGACCCAAGCGCCTTTATATCTTTTATCTTTCAACACTGTTTTCAAGGCTGCATCAGCCTCTGTCACCGTGGGGAAAATCCCCAAACGGATTTTGTTCATCTTGTCTTCCCATTTGACATAAAGGTTGGCAATCTTAGTCAAGGGCTCGTAATAGCTCAGGCGTGCATCACTGGGCACTTCTGGCATGGCGGCCAATTGGATAGAGTAGCCGTTGAACTTATCTGGCACCGGCGTTTTAGCTGCTTCTCGTGGAAGAACCCGGGTAATGGAAGGGGTATTGCCATAAGTGTCGCTGTAGACAATGGGCTTGGCCGAATTGTCATATACGTCATAGCCGTCGCGTTTTTGGGGAGTGCCCGAACTACCCCGGTCGTCGTAGGTTTTGTCGAGGTTAACCGCAGCAATACGGTTGTTGCTGTTGTACGGGAAATTGGTGCGCACCACAGCATCAATATAGCCGTATTTGTTGTAGGTGATGAGATAATTCAAACCCGGCTCAACATTGAGGGAATAAAACCCAGCCTCGTCGGTAGTTGTTTCCAATACACCGTCCGGGAGTTGCGCCTGTACCGTCACCCCTCGAATGGGGACTTGGGTGCGGGAATCAAAAACATAGCCCCGGAACTCCTCGCGAACGTCGTTGCCCAAAGAAATCTTGATGTTTTTCTTGCCAAAATCGCGCAGTGCGATGGTAGCTTCGCGGAATCCCTTTTTGCTCAGTGTGACACTGCAATCAATCGGGCGCAGCAATTCGTCAAAATAAAACTTGCCATCACCGCCCGTAAACCCCTTGCCGCCATAGCAGTCAGAAAGGTTTACATCAACGTCGGAGAGTGGGAATCCGCGCTCGTCGGTGACCAATAGATGGAGTCGGTCTGTGCCTTTTTCGCCCCGAAGCTGGTCGTTGTAATCTATCTCCCCTGGCGTGGAATATGTTGTTGCACGGGGCGTATCGTCCCTGTAAATCGTGTTGCTGCGGTCGCTGCGGGTTCGGTCGGCGAATTTGTCGTCGTTCCATTTTTTGGAGATCATCCAAATGTCTTCGTTGCCACGCCCACCGCTTCGGGTGCTGGTGAGGTAGCCTATATTGTCGTTGGAATTGAAAATAAAACCATAATCATCGCGAGGTGAGTTCACCCCAGGGCCAAGGTTGAAAACTTCGGTGATTTCTTCGCGACCGAGCGAGGCGCGGAACACATCCAACCCGCCAAAACCGTTGTGCCAGTCGGAGGAAAAATAAAGGTCTTCGCCGTCAAAAAAAGGTGTCACCTCGTTGCCGGGGCTGTTGAGCGGTGTGCCGAGGTTGCGGGGTTCGCTCCAGCCGTTCGAGGTCCAGTTGGAAACGTAGATATCCCAGCCGCCAAAGCCGCCCGGCTGCGTAGAGGCAAAAATGAGTTTGTTGCCATCCGGGGAAAGGCAAGGGAAGCCGGTAGAGAAACTAGAGCCGTTGTAAGTGAATGCCTTCACATTTTTCCAAGTGCCATCTTCCACATCAGCAATATAGATGCTCATGTTCATGCCGGTTTCAGCAATCTGCCGGGTGCCGCTGATAAATTTGTTGCGGCAAAATGCCACACGACGACCATTGGAAGAAAAGCTAACAGGGCCTTCGTTGCGGTTGTTCTGGATATCCGAGCGCAAGAACGTGGGTTTTTGCAGCAAGTCGCTTTCAGGGTTGCGTTGGCTCACAAAAAGGTAGTTGGTATTGCCGCCTTGTGCATCCGCAGCTGTTTTACCTTTTTGCGAAATATCGGTTCGAGCGGAGTTGAACGCGATTCGGGTGTAGTAAAACGCCGCGCCATAGTCCGCCGAACTGGTATTGATCGCCTCGTTTTTTACCTGCCATTGTGATTCTTTTTTGGCGTTTTTGATGGCGTAATCGGCCACATTGGCAAAATGGCGGCCTAGTTTTTCGTCCGTTTCGGCATAAAGCAGAAATTGGTCTTTAGCACCGTCATAATCAGCCGTTTGCATGAGGGCTTTGCCCAAGCGGAGCGGCACGTCGGACTCCATGTTATAGGTGTTCTGCGCTTTTTGGTACCACTCCACTGCCTTTTCAGGGCGGTTCAGTTGGAAGTTGCAATCGCCAATGCGGGCAAGGGCGTGCGCATTGGTCTTTTCTTCTTGTAAGACTTGTTCATAGGTTTGGATGGCAAGATTGTAGGAATAAAGGTCGAACTGTCGGTCAGCGCGGGAGAGCAACTCCTTGACCGTCTGCCTGCCAGCAGGCAGGGTTGACCTTTGGGCGGAAAGCAAGCTGGCAGTGCAGAGGAGTGCTACTACCAAGCACCCTGCACGAAGTTTCGTGTTCATAAGCAGCATGGTTTTGAGCAGTGATGAAGGTTAATGGAGCATGTTGATTTTCAAAAGCAAAAAACCAACCTGGTCACCAATGCCCGGTTTTTGAAAAAAGTTTTTTAACAAATGAGAAGCGAACCGCGAGAAAACAGCGGAACGTACTAAGGAGCAACAAAACGGGCGTAAAACTTCGTTTTGTGAAACTTAGTATAGTGGAGAGACTATCTTTTGAAATGAGGGACAGGGCAAAAGTAATGGGTATTATATTACCGTGCAAGAAGTTTTTTCGTCATTGGGCATTAGGTCATTAATAGTCATTAGGTCATTGAGTCATTTCCCAAAATGACTCAATGACCTAATGACTCAATGACAAAAAAAGCGCCCCAGAAATTCCGGAGCGCTTCGGTGCGGGAAGCGAGAGGGCGCACCCCTCTCCTACCCCACTAAAACCGCGATTCCACCCCTCAAAGACCCCATTCCCGCCATCCCCATCGCGGCCACAGCATTTTTTTGGCAATCTTTTGGCAATGTTAGTTTGTTGAATTTCAAAGACTTAATGCAATCAACTACCCCCTGTTTGGTGGGTAGTTGATTGCCAATCTTTACATCTTGCTCCAGATGCATCGAATCATATCGCTTATGACAGTGCTGTTCTTTGCCTTTACATCATAATCTTCCAAATAACACCGAACCTTCAATATGTTTTTTGCCTCTAATTGCCGAACCTGATCTGGCATTAGGACAAATCCAAGCACGTGATACAAGACAGTTCTGTTTCCCTGGGTATACGTTTCGCCAGAAATAGGTGAACTAACGGATGTCTTGCGCACCTCAAGTGGCATTATGCTTTCATCCGTAAAC
>JANMME010000797.1:0-6924 GCA_031373015.1 Saprospiraceae bacterium | reverse complement strand
ATGGCATTAAGAAACATCTAAGGTTGAGACTTGATCAAAATACCTGAATAAGTCAGGTCACCTATCCGGACTGAATAATTTAGAGAGCCATCGGTAAGGCTGCCCAAATTTGGAAAGGTATAGGTGAAGGCCCCGGCGTTGTACGCTTGACTCATTTGCAATGCGCCACCTAAATAGTCAGATAAGCGAATCTCCACCATACTCGGTTGATCCAATTGAAAAGAGAACGTCGCAGAGTTGGTGGCTGGATTTGGGTGGCGCATTGCAAATGAGTCAAGCATACAACGCCGGGACTTTCACCTATACCTTCCCAAGCTTGGGCAGCCTTACCGATGGCTCTCTAAATTATTCAGTCCAGATAGGTGACCTGACTTATTCGGGCATTTTGATCAAGTCTCAACCTTAGGTTCTTCTTAATGCCATCTTTTTTTGCCTGTGGTGCCTATGCACCACAGGCAACTTTTTAATTTTTTAATGCTCATGAAGAATCTAACACTGATACTTGTTATTTGCGTCTATGCTGCCATTCTGCCCGCTCAACAAATTTGGTATGTTAACCACGCAGCAACTGGAGCCAACGATGGGACTGCTTGGATAGATGCTTTTCTAAACCTACAATCAGCGCTCGGCACAGCGAATTATGGCGACCAGATTTGGGTAGCCAAAGGGACATACTTGCCAACCGAAGCATTGGATAGGGAAATTTCTTTCAACCTGCCCAACGGAGTTAGCTTGTACGGAGGCTTTGCGGGCAATGAAGGGATACTGGAAGAACGAAACGTAGAGAGCAATATCACTATTTTGAGTGGAGATATTGGGGTGGCAGGGCTTAGGACAGACAACTCGTACCATATTGTCACTATATACCAAGGGGATGAAAACACAGTGTTGGATGGTTTCACCATAACACTAGGGTATGCTGCAAATGCCTTTTCAGGATTTCCACACGAATTTGGTGGTGGAGTATTGGTAGCCGCTGATGTATCCTGGCCATTGTCAACACCTGTCATAGCCAACTGCCTTTTTGAGCATAACCGCGCAGGCTCAGGCGGGGGGCTTGCCTGCATCGGTGACGCTGTGGCAATCTGTAGCCCCGATATTCGGCATTGCACTTTTAAGTACAACCGGGGTGAGTATTACGGTGGAGGGGTGTACAAAGTAGGCCGAAACCGAAGCGACCGGGCATTTTCGATGTACGATTGTTTTTTTGAAGCAAATCGCTCTGCGGTTTTTGGAGGCGGTATGACTATTTATGAACCTACCGACGGCCGGATAACAATCCCGTGGATTTGGTCATGAAGATGCAATTCCTTAATTCCGTGATTTGGGAGCCTCAAACGGCGGGTGTGCATCGTCTCTTCTATAACAATGATCCGGTCAATTTTACGGTCAATGATTACTCGGTAGAGCACTCCTTGATCCATCTTCCCGATTGCAGCTACAATGGGGTTGACCCATGTGGAGAGGGCATGATTTATGAAACTTGGCCGGATTTCATTGACCCAGACTTTGGAAACACGCTTGATATTGCAAGATGTTCACCCGCTCAAAATCGAGGGAGCAACCTCGTAGTGGATACATTTGGGCTGACTAAAGATTATTGGGGTAATTCACGTATCATTGGTGACACAGTAGATATGGGTGCTTATGAAATTCAAACCTTTTGCACATCGGGCATTGAAACGCCACCCTTCATTTCGCTTCCTGTAGGCATCCGCCTTTTACAAAACCCAATCCAGAAAGGAGACCCGATAGAAGTAGAGTTGTTTGCCGCTGTACCAGAAAATTTGCATATCCAATTGGTGGAGGCCAGTGGACTTGCCGTTTGGAAAGGCAGTGCGAATATACCTGCTTCCTCGCCGAGCGTCTTTAGTATCCCTTCAAATAAGCTAAGCCCCGGCTTGTACTATTTGCAGGTGATGGATAAACATGGGCGATCAAAAACAGAGAAAGTAGTTGTATTTCAATAAGCTTGTAAACAGCAAAACAGAAAAACCGGAGAACAGGAAAATTTAAAACTGCGAAGAATCTGATCTCGAAAAGGGCGATTTTTTGCCTTCTTCGGATCATAATGCGCAGTTTTAAATTTTCCTGTTCTCCTGTTTTGCGGTTTTCCTGTTTATTCTTTTATTTTACCTCAGCAGTGTCACATCTCCTTTATCCACTTTTTCCTCTCCGCTCACCAGGCGCACACGCATCCGATACACATACACATCAGAAGGCGCGGCTTCGCCATTGATGGTGCCATCCCAGGTATTCTTGCCCGCGCTGATGGAGTCGAAAACTTTTTCGCCCCAGCGCGACCACACTTCCAATTGAATGAACGTATGGCCTACGAGTACGGGGCTAAAAGTGTCGTTGGCGCCGTCACCATTGGGCGTAAAGGCGTTGGGCCTTTCGTATTTTGGCTTGTCCACGATCACGCTCACCGAATCGCTGAAAACGCAGCCCGTGTTGTTTACAATTACATTATAATGGACCGTTTCTTGCGGCGTGATCGTAATGCTGGGGCCAGTGAGTACGTTGCCGTCGTTATCTGTCCAGGTTACCGAGAGCGAGTCGGTGGGCATGGCCGTAATGGCCAATGTGACGGTTTCGCCCTGCAAAACCGTATCGTCCGGCGGGAACATAGCACTGACATTCAACGGGGTATTTACTGAAAACGTCAAACTGTCTTTGCAGCCATTAGCATCTTCCACCAAGACAGCGTATGTGCCTGATGCATCAAAAGAAGTGGTGTCGGCAGTGCCGGATTGCCCGTTGCTCCATGTGATCGTCAAAGGATCGAGGCCGTTTTGTACCTCCACGGTGGCTGTTGCTGCAGGGTCGTTAGGTTCTGGGCAGCCAGGCACCACGCTCACCGATGCATTCAGCGTACAGCATGCCTCTACCAGTACGAAAGCAGTGTCTAAAGCAGCACATCCCTCATCATTGGTGACCGTGAGTATTATTATTTTGGGACCAAGTGTTTGATATTGAACCGTTCTTGGGCCTTGGCCAATGACCGAGTCTGGTATAGAGCCATTACCGAAATCCCAGAACCAGTTGGTGATTATTCCATCCGTGGTATAAGAGGAGTCTGTCAGTAACACTTCTTCACCGAGGCATATCTTTTTATCTGGTTCATCTGTCATGAAATTGGCAGTAGTCCCACCTTTAAAAAGTGCCGAGCCACCCCAATTGATAGAAAAACCGTTGCCAATCGAGGTGAAGTCATTGATTACCAGCGCGTATGTTTGTCCAGAAACCAAAGTCAAGAAACGAAGCCAATTGTCCATACCTGGCATGCAACCAAAGGGCTGACTGATATCAGTGGCCGTTGCATTCAGCCCGGTTGAACCCATACAAGGACTGTTTGGGTCAAGGTCTCCTGCTCCCATGCAACGTTCAATTATTTTTCCAGTACAATCGCCGGGGCCATTTGGAAGGCGGTAGAGCACAAAATCGAGATCGTCGGCAGGGTCATTTGGCGTAAGAGTGAATTCAAGATTGCCATTGTTGGCGGCAGTAAATACATACCAAGCCGAACTTGATTCACCGGTGCCTGAAAAACAAGGGGCAGTATTTACCTCATTTGGGTCATTCCCCGGGCCGAATACCTGTTCAACTTGAATAGGATTTTTACTGCAAATAAATGTTCCAGTTGGACAATCACTCGACACAACGTTCACGGTGTTTTGATTCTTGACGCAACATTGGAAAACACCAGGAATAACGCCGTCTACACGGATGAAATATTGCTGACCTACGACAAGGCCGCTTGCAAAAAGTGGCTGATTATTGGTCCCAAACTGGTCGAATGCGCAACCAATTTCGGTCAAATTATTGCAGTCGCCGCTATAAAGTGCAACTTCTGGAAAGGAAAGTGTCCCGGTAGGGTTGGAAGGTGTATTGCCTTTCACAATAATGAGCAGATCAGGCGCAACCGCCGTGAAAGTAAACCACAAGTCAGCCCCGACGTTGGACCAACAACTTGGGAAGGCTGTAATACTAGCGCTTGCATTTGTGTTGTCTTCGCTGGGTGCGGGTGTACAAAAATCAGAGGGGTCAGTGATGACCGTAGCCCCGCTGCACTCGTCATTGGACTGCGCCCAAAGCGGTACATGGTAAAATAAGGCATTAAACAGGAAGATCAATAGCCTAGTGTTTCTAGCCATTTGGATTGGTATGTTGAATAATATAAGGTTTAGCCCTTATCGCAACAACGTTACATCTCCTTTGTCTACTTTTTCTTCGCCGCTCACGAGGCGCACACGCATCCGATACACATACACATCAGAAGGCGCGGCTTCGCCATTAATAGTGCCATCCCAAGTGGTCTTTCCCTCGTTGATAGCATCAAAAACCTTTTCGCCCCAGCGCGACCACACTTCCAATTGAATGAGCGTATGACCCACGAGCACAGGCCCAAAAGTATCGTTGTTGCCGTCGCCATTGGGTGTGAAGGCATTGGGCCTTTCGTATTTTGGCTTGTCCACGATCACGCTCACCGAATCGCTGAAAACGCAGCCGGTGTTGTTCACTACTACATTATAATGGACCGTTTCTTGCGGCGTGATCGTAATGCTAGGGCCAGTGAGTACGTTGCCGTCGTTATCGGTCCAGGTTACCGAGAGCGAGTCGGTGGGCATGGCCGAAATGGCCAATGTGACGGTTTCGCCCTGCAAAATCGTGTCGTCGGGAGGGAACATAGCACTGACATTCAACGGGGTATTTACCAAAAACGTCAAACTGTCTTTGCAGCCGTTAGCATCTTCCACCAAAACATTGTATGTGCCAGATGAGTCAATAGAGGTTGATGTGCTGATGCCCGATTGGCCATTGCTCCAAGTGATGGTCAAAGGATCGAGCGCGTTTTGAACCTCTACGGTAGCCGTGGCTGCTGGATCGTTGGGTTCTGGGCAGCCGGGTTCTACGCTCACGGCGGCATCTAGTTTGCAGCAGAATTGCACCAGCACAAAAGCTGTGTCCCTTGCTGCGCAGCCCTCGCCGGTTTTCACGGTTAATATGATTGTTTTAGGCCCTATTGTTTGATATTGAACGGTGTGCGGGCCTTGACCATCAGTCGAGTCAGAGACAGCACCGGTGCCAAAATCCCAGGCCCAACTAGTGATGGGCCCGCTAGATGCATAAGAAGAGTCCGTTAAGACCAGCTCTTCGCCGAGGCAGATTTTTTTGTCCGGCTCGTCGGTCATAAAATTGGCCGTTAGGTCGCCTCCTTCAAAGATCGCGGTGCCGCCCCATTCGATAATATAGCCGTTTCCGGTAGTAGTAAAGTTGTTGACGGCCAGTGCATAAGTTGCTCCGGGCACCAAGGTCAGGTAGCGAAGGAAATTGTCCATGCCAGGGGCACAGCCAGCAGGTTGGTTGACGTCAGTAGCAGTAGAGTTTAAGCCCGTTGGCCCCATGCAGGGGCTGGCAGCGTTGAAATCGCCTGCTGCCATGCAGCGTTCTGAAATCCTCCCCGTGCAATCTCCAGGGCCATTGGGAAGCCGATAGAGCACAAAATCTATATCATCTTCAGGGACCAAGGGCGATATGGTGAATTCAAGTTTGCCGTTGTTGCATGCGGTAAAAACAAACCAAGCGGAACTGGTTTCAACGCCAACGTAGCCCGGCAAGCAAGGCACATTGTCCATCTCAAAGGGGTCAACGCCACCGCTGTTGGTGCCTTCAACGAGTATGGGCTTTTTATCGTAGATAAGCGTAGCCGTAGGGCAATCGCCCGTTGCATCGCTTATCACGTTCAAAACTTTGTTTTGAATGCAATATTGGAACGAGCCTGGCAAAACGCCGTCAATCCGGATGAAATACTGCTGGCCCACCACGAGGCCGCCCACAACCGTGGAAAAGTTGTTGCTGAAATTATTGTCAAATGCACAGTCAATTTCCGTCGGGTTGTTGCAATCCCCGCTATAAACGGCTATTTGTGGCCCAGACAATGTCCCTGTAGGGTTAGAAGGGGTCAAGCCTTTTACCACTACGACCAAATCCGGGGCAACGGCCGTGAAGGTATACCACAGGTCAGCATTAGCGCTGGACCAACAACTTGGAAATGCCTGAGAACTTGGCGTTGCTGAAGTGTTGTCTTCGCCTGGTATCGGGCTGCAAAAATTGGTGGGGTCTGTGATGACCGTAGCCCCGCCGCATTCGTCATTGGACTGTGCCCAAAGGGTAGGAGATAGCAGGAAAAAAAACAGAAAAGTGAGGAACGTATTGTTTCGTGTCATTTGCATTGATATTTGTCTGTTCAAAAAGCATCGCAAAAGTGAGAAAAGTTTGGCAAGCAGCACCCATTCAACGCACATAAAATATGGTTCTTCTCCTCGCAGGTTTTGTCCTCAGCCTTTTTGGCTCGATTCCACCTGGACTAATAAGCCTCACTGTGTCGCAAACCTCTATTGCAAGGGGGCTGGCTGCGGCCATGGCGGTGGCTGTGGGTGCAGCGGTAGCAGAATTTTTTCAGGCATGGGCTGCTGTGCTGTTCACTGATTGGTTTCTGAGCCATCCTGCAGCAGAAAAGGGCTTTCATTGGGCGGCAGTGCCGGTGTTTTTTGCGCTTGGTATCCATCTCGTTTGGTTTGCGAAACCAATCCGCCAATCTGTTAAAATGACCGCGGCAACTTTGCACGGGCAATTTCTCAAAGGGCTGATTGTCAGTCTTTTCAATCTTTTGGCCGTGCCGTATTGGTTCGTTTATTGCGGCTGGCTTCGGGTAGAGGGCTGGTGGCAAGAGGGGCTCTTGCCGACCCTGGTATTTTCCTTGGGGGTATCACTCGGCACGGTGTCCGCCCTGGCACTTTATGCCTGGCTGGGACAGTTGATCCTAAACCGCTCGGGCGAATTGGCGCGATATGCAAACAGGGTGATCGGTTTGGTTTTTTTGGGCTTGGGCATTAAAACCTTGATTGGGCTGGTTTTGTG
>JANMME010000159.1:0-10022 GCA_031373015.1 Saprospiraceae bacterium | reverse complement strand
CCTCGGAGGTCTTCGAAGACCTCCGAGGTCTCCAACCAAAAATGCCCCGCCCGCACTTAAGCGAACAGGGCTATTTTAATATCCAAATATCCAAATATCCAAATATCCAATCTTAAGTAGGATACACCATCTTTGAAAGGTGATCCGCAATGTGAAATGCCTGCAATTTTTCCGCCTCGGCACGATCTAATTTTCCGCAGGCAAAATGCTCGGCCACTTCTCGGTTCCATGTTTTGAAACGCGCAATAGACTGGAACAAGCGATCGAAGGCTTCCTTTTCCGTCTTTGAATGTGGCATACCCTCGTCGCCAGGAATTGGGTCGAGGGTGTTGTGGCTCATTTTACCTTGGATCAGGAAAACGTGCTTGGCCAAGGGCCCGACCGTCATTCTAAACCACTCAGGTTTCATTTGTGGGAGATAGTCATTCGTCCAACAGCCAACTACTCACTGAGCCTTGCCATTTGCTCGCCTGGTCTTGTGGCAAATATTTAGCCCCCCCACTTTTGAAGAAAAATATGCCATGTACGCGGAAAAACATTTATTCCAAAACCGATATGCGCGGTGGCTCAAATGGGCAAGTGCAGCCCTTGCTTTCTCGCAATTGACCGTACTGCTCGGAGCGGAGACGGGCCTTCCCTGGTTGCCATTGGGCTACAATGCCCACCTGTTTCTGCTTGTTTTTGCTGGAATTGTATTCATATTCGCCAACAACGTCGGACTGAGTTTCCGGGTCTCCTCCAAAGGATGGGCCCTCCGACGCACACCTTTACACTTTTTTTATCGGCATATCAGTTGGGTGGAAATCAAAAACGTACGGATTTTGAAATCAGGGGTCTTGCCTCCAGCTTGGCGTCTGGGCAATTCGGAGCGCAGCATTGGACAACAATTTTTAATCAGCAACCCTCAATACGATGTGGCGTTCATTGAAATGAACAGCGGGTTTCAAGTTTTCGTCTCCGTCCAAAAACCAAACGAACTGCTGGCGTTTCTCCACCACCAACTGTTGCGGCCTGACTTGGAGAAAAAAGTGACTTGAGTGGAGTTCATCAACCAAAGCCCAATTGGGGAAAGCAGTCGCTCGAACCCTGTCACCTACGTCAAAGCCTATGACTACATCCGCGAACTTTTTGCCAAACAACAACTTTCCAAGATCCGCGGGTTCCAACCCAAACACTTCAGCTTTAACGCAGAAGGTAGCCGCTGCGAACCCTGCAAAGGCGAAGGCGAACAGATCGTAGAGATGCAATTTCTGGCCGACGAGTGGTCAAGTATGACAGGCAATTTCCACTGCCCGTCTATGTCAATTTTCGGGGAAGCATTTTGGAGATTGGCCAATTCATCTTCGGCTTCTTCAAGCGAACGGAAACGCAGTTCTTTTGGCTGGTTCATATTTTATGGACGTTGGACGCTGGATTCGCTCATTGAATTAAATGGGGATTAGTTCTTTCGACAAATGTGCGACAAGATAGTCATTCCCAGATAACCAATTGCCCAACAAGCCTTGCCATTTATGAGCCAGGTCTTGTGGCAAATATTTAACCTGCACCTTTTTGAAGAAAAGGGGATGATTTGTGACCCGCTGCAAGACCACCAAGGATTGCTGTGGTTTGCCACTAAAGACGGCCTCAACCGCTCGAAGTATTTCTCTACCTGCTTCAAGGAAAGGTTTGGGGTGACGCCGAGCGGGTTTGTGGCGGGGGAATAGACGGGATCGCCACTACATGTCTTTTTTAGGGCGGGCAGGTAGCAATTGGCTCAAAAACCCGACATTCCGTTTCAAGCCCTCAAACTTCGCCCTTTTCACCGCTGATTTTTTGAAAATCTTGCCAAAAACCTCCTCCGTCAATTCTGCCCAATCGCGGCGTGAAAGGGAGAGCAAATCGGGGTGAGGCTCGAAGACGGGTTCGGTGTGGCGCTCTGAAAAACGGTTCCAAGGGCAAACATCCTGGCACACGTCACAGCCGAACATCCAATTGTCCATTTTGCCCTTGAACTCGGCAGGGATTTCGTCGCGCAATTCAATGGTCAAATATGAAATACAACGCGAAGCATCCAGAAAATACCCCTCCGGGCTGATGGCCTCCGTCGGGCAAGCATCAATGCACTTACGACAAGTGCCGCAGTGATCGCGGATCGGGTCGTCGTACAGCAGCGGCAGGTCGCAGATGATCTCGGCGAGAAAGAAAAAAGAGCCGCGTTTGGGGTGGATGGTAAGGGTGTTGCGGCCATTCCAGCCGAGGCCAGCTCGTTTCGCCCATTCCCGTTCCATCACGGGGGCGGAATCCACAAAACAGCGCCCGTTTACCTCGCCGATTTCGGATTGGATGAATTGCAGGAGCGTTTTCAATTTGTCTTTAACTACTTGATGGTAATCCTCCCCGTAGGCATAAGTGGCGATTTTGGGCGCTTCGGGATCTGCCTGTTTTTCTGGCGTGAAATAATTG
This sequence comes from Saprospiraceae bacterium, assembly GCA_031373015.1. Lineage (GTDB taxonomy): Bacteria > Bacteroidota > Bacteroidia > Chitinophagales > Saprospiraceae > M3007. The sequence goes on along the minus strand of JANMME010000159.1, from coordinate 7,577 downwards.
AATGTCAGGCAGATAACCGTCTTTGCCCCGGGTACGAGCAGGGTAGGGTCGGTGCGCAGGTCGAAATGGTTTTCCATGTAGGCCATGCGCCCATGGGCGTTGCGGGAGAGCCATTTTTCGAGATTGCGGGCTTCGTCTTCCAGGCGTTCGGCGCGGGCAAACCCGACGAACTCGAAACCCAGTCGCTGGGCTTCGGTTCGGATGATCTCGGTGTTGCGTTCGGTGGTTTGCACGGGGCAAAGTTCTAATTGTTCTGCACTTGCGTGGAGTTTATGAAGGTTGATAAGGGTTTATGGGAGGCTACCATCAACCCTCATCAACCCTCATCAACCCTTATCAACCTCATAAAACCCTATCAACCCTCAAAAACCCCATAAACCCTTATCAACCTTTCAAATTTGCCTTACTTTTGTCAAAAAAAGGACGATGACTGAAAACACGATTTACATGGGAGTCAACGCACCAAAAATCCACCAACGCATCATAGGCCAATTGATGATGCGCCTTGGCATGCTGTTTTATATCGAAAAGCGCATCCCTTACGAGCCATTCCCAGAAACGATGATTGACGAAAGTCAAACAAGCCCAACCCCCGATATTCTTTTGTTCGACAACGAGAACCGCCAAAATAAAGTCATCATCGAAGTAAGTGGCAACACGGGGGCACGCCGCGATTTTGAAAAAGTCAAAACCTTGGTGGAAGAATATGGTGTGCCAGAAGGCTTTGTCTATAACTACGACACCGAAAAGTGGATGAAATACCGACTTGGAGAAGGTGAAGATGCCCGGCACCCCTCTTTTGTTGATTCCATCGGGGTGGATCTGAACGACCTGCTCAAATAATGACTTCCGACGAAATCCTCCGCGACATACAGTCCGGCAAATTTGCCCCGGTCTATTTCCTGCACGGCGAGGAGCCGTTTTTTATTGATCAAATCGCCGATGCGGTAGAGGCCAAAGCTTTGCCCGAAGCCGAGCGCGGGTTCAACCAAACCATCCTGTACGGCAAAGAAGTAGACCACCTAAACCTGCTCGATTACCTGCGCCGTTACCCAATGATGAGCGAACGGCAGGTCGTCATTTTGCGCGAAGCACAGGAAATGAAAAGCTTGGGGGAGTTGACCAGTTATATTGAAAATCCGATGCCCAGCACGGTTTTTGTGGCGAGTTACAAGCACAAAAAAATAGACGCCCGAACCAAATTCGGCAAGGCGCTGGGCGGCAAGAACATTGTTTTTTTCGAGAGCAAAAAACTCTACGACAACCAGATCCCCGACTGGATTTCCAGTGCTTGCAAGGCCAGAAACCAGCGCATCGAACCCGCCGCCGCTGCTTTAATGGCCGAATACCTCGGCACCGACCTTGCCAAAATCGCCAACGAGCTCGACAAACTCGCGCTCAATCTTCCTGCTGGCACGGCCATAACCGTCGCCCATATCCAGGACAATATCGGCATCAGCAAGGATTACAACGTGTTCGAGTTGCAAAAGGCCCTCGCCACCCGCGACCGCACTAAGGTGGCCCGCATCCAGCAGCATTTTGCCGCCAACATCAAGAAAAACCCGTTGATCGTTACTATTTCAAGCCTTTATGCCTATTTTTCCAAGGTTTTTATGCTCCATTCGCTCAAAGGACAGCCCGATAGCGAGGTGTTGAAAGCCCTCGACTTGCGTTCCGATTGGTTTTTGAAGGAGTACAAAGCAGCGGCGGCCAATTTCTCCGCCGGGCAATGCGCCAAGGTGATCGGCCATCTCAAAGACTACGACTTGCGCTCGAAAGGCGTGAACAACGATGGCACGGAGGAGGAGGAATTGATGAAAGAGTTATTCTGGAAGATATTGAGTTCATAAGATGGGCCACGGATGACACGGATGGGACACGGATTTATCTTTTTTATCCCTAAAATCCGTGTCCCATCCGTGTCATCCGTGTTCCATCCTAATCACAAAACCATAACACCATGCAAGAGAAACTGACCAAACTGCTCGAAATGCTCCTATCGCCTGATTACGAACAGGCGATCACCTATTTGCTCGTGATGCACCAGACCGACCACAGGTTTAAGGCGGCGTGCGTCCCACTGGCCGACGATCCGTTCATTGATCTGGCCAAAGAGAGCATCGGTAAAATGGTCTTCAAAACAACTAAACCAAAATTTGGCGGACAAGAATTCATGGAGTACCCCGCAGCAGGTCTCGTGCATGGGGCTATGGTCCTGGAAGGCTGCAACGTGGTGCTCGTTTTTTTCCGGGAACACGGCCTGGGCGTGGCGGCAATCTACCAACCCAATGGCGCGCACCAATACCTCCGCGTCACTAAAATGGCTGAAGGAGATCGGCCTTTGGGCAGTGGGCCTTTTGTGCCAAATGAGGGGAGCGTGAATTGAGTGCCCATCCGTGGGTTGGCCTAAAGGTGGTAGTGAAGCGGCGACTTGGATTCACCGCCTCACTACCACCCCAAGCTTGCACTTTTAGGCCAACCCCGAATATCTCACGAATTCCCCCTACCTTGCAAGCAATGCCCTTCGGGCAATTTCACAAACACAATCTAATTATGAAACGTACTATTGGCATCATCTTAATCATTGCAGGAGTTGCATTCGCCATCGTGGCGTTCAACAAACATGATAAAGACCGGACGATCATTGACCTTGGAGAAGTAGAAATAAAGGCTCAGGGCCAGTCGCCTTCTGAAAACACGACTTTGTATTATGTGCTTGCGGCGGCATGCGTGATTGGGGGAGGGTTCCTGGTGGGAGGGAAGAAGGCGTAGGTGCTGCTTTCGCTAAAAGATTTTCTTTGTTGTACAAATGAATGTGCAGATGAGGTTGTTTTTTGCACATTCATTTGTGCAAAATTAGGGGTTTGTTCAATATAAACACCCAAACATCCAAAGTGGCAAGGATTTTCCTACAGGAAATTCAAGGCCATCGCGGACGACAAAACTTTCAGGCAAATCAGCAATCTGTTGATGGCTTTTATTGACGCCTCCAATTTCGAACAACCATCGCTCATCTACTTTGAAATCACCTTTTGGTGGCGAGGTCAACCGATGGACAGCCCCTACCTGTGATGCAAAAAAAGTTTCACGCAAGGTACCCGGATTAGTGCCTTCGCCAGCCAATGCAAAGGCCAGATTGGGATTGTTCAGATAGATTTTCTCCGGTTTTTGAAGCAGTGATAGTCCGCGACCTTCGGGCGAGACGAGCCGTATCAAACGCGCCTGTTCGAGGTAAAGCAGATAATTTAGCACAGAATTGCGGTGGATGTCGGCTTTCTGGGCCAATTGGGTCAAGTTAGGACAGTACGGCACATTGGCAGACAAAATGTAGAGCAATTGCAACAATTTCCGGGCGTTGCGTGGGTCAAACCCTTTCAATGTCGCCATATCATACTCGACAACCGTGCGTACCAATTGTTGTAAACGCTGGTGAAAGCCTTCCCGGTCTTCTCGGAAAAAGGGATAATACCCCCACGACAAATACTCCTTAAACCGCTCTAAAGGCCGAAAATCAACTGGAAATGCGCTAGCGAGATCGCTAGAGCGGTCGGTTAATTGTTCCAACGAGAAAACCGGAATCTTGGCCCCCCCTTCCAAATCCAAAAATTCGCGGAACGATAATCCCTGTAACTCATACATCAGTACGCGGCGACTCAAATCACCCTCTTCTTTAGCCAAATCCACAATGGACGAGCCGGTGAACACGATGTTCAGGTCTGGGTAAAAATCATGCAGGTTTTTGACCTCCAAAGCCCAGCCGGGGTACTTGTGTACTTCGTCCAGGAAAACAGTTTTTCCGCCTTCTCTGTAAAACTGTTCCACCGTTTTGGAGAAGTGGTTTTGGGTGAAATACAGGTCGTCCAATGAAAAATAAGCCGCCTGGGTCGGCAGGGCTTGCATTGATTTCAATCGTTGAAGTATCAGGGTGGTTTTTCCTGTACCTCTTGCTCCTTTGATGCCGATCAACCGATTGTCCCAGCGCACTTGAGCAAACAAATACCGGTGGAAGTTTTCTGGAGTGCGCTGCACTAAAGCGGCTGATTTTGCTAAGAGATTTTCCATGTTGCACAAATGAATGTGCAAATATAAACACTTTTTGCACATTCATTTGTGCGAATAAAGGTATTTTTTGCACAAACGAATGTGCAAAAAAAAGTTTTTTGTTCAATTTTGGAGTAACCTTTACTTCAAAGGCGTACCTGACGGTAGCATGGAGGAAGAGTTGACGAAGGAGCAATTCACTCTGTCAGAAAATATTTTTGTTAAAAAATTTTGCTGATAGAATTACTTGCCCTTACCTTTGACCCAGTTCTTTGAACAGAATTCATTTCTCATATAACAGGGTATTGTCGAAAAGACTGCGGCGATGACTTTTGCCATTTCTAAAGTGAACGACAAACTCTCCAAGCCTGTCACGAACAGGTTTCGATAGTTTGTCTTTTTTGTTCACTTTTTAAATTTTGTAGAATGGTAGAAAAGCCATCATCATTGAAAGACTTGGTTCAAGGAATTGATTCCATGCTCTTGAGGCACCGCAGTACTTTCTCGGACGCTGAGGTTACCTTGCTGCACAATTTGAGAGCCGACTTACAGAAACGGATGTCGAGTGGTATTGCGCTCGACCCAATTTCGTTTGTAAAGGTTCTGGAATTGTTGGCGAGGGTGTTCGCAATGCTGGATTTTTTTCAGGACATGGGCAAATGGTGCCCGATTTCCAGTATTGAACACGGGGCGCTGGCTGCCCTTGATAAGATGAGTCAGTAACATCATTCATTCTTTCATTCATTCATTCTCATACTAAAACCTCTTATCAACTCAAAGTCCACATTACCCTGTTTTTTAATCCTTTAGCTGCTAAGAATAGGTTTCTCTACTCAAGTAGTTATTATCTCATGAAAAGAAGTTCCGTACATATGGTTCTGGAGGCTACTCCAGAACCTATTTTTTGAAAATCATGAACTTAGGTCAAGCAATAAAAACAGTTCGCGCCACTAAAGGCTATTCACAAGGCGACTTGGCGAATCTGTGCAAAATCAGCATTTCTTATCTTTCCGTTGTCGAGAACAACCAGAAAGAACCATCGCTCGAATTCCTTCGGAATCTGAGTGAGAAACTCGCTGTACCCGTCCCGGTGCTGTTCTTTCTTGCTATGGACGAGCAAGACATCCCTGCTCCAAAACGTGAGGCATTCCAGATGATTCGCGCTCCCTTGCAAGCGATGGTATCGGAGTTTTTCCTTAACGGAAATTGAGACAGAATTTACTGAACTTTGTCTGAGCGGGGATTTGCGGTAAGCGAATCCCCGCTCGGTATTTTAGCCACTTTTCCCCATTGTTGCTCAGTAATTTCCGATCTTGCCACATAAAAAAGCCCTCCCAAACAGGCAAAACCTTGTCTCGGAGGGCTAAAAAAACCCGGTCATATATCTGCTCCCCGAAAGAAGTAGACAGGGAATGCCGGGAATATTGGCACAAAGTTAGGCTTATTGGTAGTAAAAAACAAGGCTTCGATGAAATTTTCAACGTTTGAAAGAGCTGTTTCTGGCCCAAGGATTGCCCGGCATTTGAGTGCTGTTGAAGGCCATCAGCAAAAAGCCATGTATTTATATCGCCTGAATCTGCGATTGAGCCAACAATTTTACGTGCTCTCGAGCCTATTTGAAGTAGCGTTACGAAATGAGGTGGATCGGCACTATTCGGCGCAATTTTCTGACCCTGATTGGCTGGTAAATCAATGTACGTCAACTGGGATGTTCAGTTACCCAGCTTTGGGGCGAAGTGGTTTTCGGAGTAGGAAAATCATACTTGATTCGTACGCAGAATTGCGAAACAGGTATGACCACAATTCCTTGCTTTCGAATCTTAACTTCGGTATGTGGTGCTACTTATTCGCTCCCATGCAATACCGAGCAGGCGGTCAAACATTGCTGAAAATCTTGACTGCGCGTCCACAGGGTGTAAATGTGACTATGGTATTCAATGATTTAGAACGAATTCGATTCTTAAGGAACAGAGTAGCACATCAAGAGCCAATAATTTTTGATTCGATAGGAATTAATACCACTGCTGCTGAAAACGCTTTCCAAAATCTACGGGAAAAAACGATTTGGCTTGGTTTTCCACCCGAAAGGCTTTTCAGAGGGCTAGATTATTCTAAACAGATTTTGACTTTGATAAACGCTCTGTAGCCCGCTACCACTTCTCCAAATTTCCGACCTTTGCCCCATGGCAAACCCACTTTTCAAAAAAACACCCCTCCTCCTCGCGCTCGCCAGCGCCCTGATCTTCCTTGCTGCCCACGACAGCCGCCGTTTCGCCAACCTATCCCAATCCGCTGACGCTCAGGAAGAAAAATGGGTGGATTCGGTGTTCAACGCACTCTCTGACGAGGAACGGCTGGGCCAAATGTTCATGCTCCGCGCCCACTCGGACAAAGACACCGCCTACGAACGCCAGGTGGAAGACCTGATCCGAAAATACAAACCGGGCGGGCTGTGTTTTTTCAACCCGACCTATCTCGGTACCCCCGAAAAACACGCCGAACTCACCAACCGCTACCAGGCCGCCAGCCCGCGCGTGCCGCTCATGATCGCCATGGATTTTGAGAATGGGGTAGGAATGCGCTATAAAGGCAATGCCCTTTCGTTCCCGCGGGCCATGATGCTGGGTGCCATACAAGACAACCGCCTCATCTACGACATGGGTCGAGAAATAGCCCGCCAGTGCCTCCGAATGGGCGTTCAGGTCAACTTCGCTCCTGTGGCCGACGTGAACAACAACCCCGGAAACCCGGTCATCGGAGAACGCAGTTATGGCGAAGACCGCTACAACGTGGCCGCCAAAGCATTCCAATATATGTCTGGATTGCAAGATGGCGGCGTACTAGCCAGCGTGAAGCACTTTCCCGGTCATGGCGACACGGACATGGATTCGCATTTTGACTTGCCGCTGATCCCATTCAACCGCACCCGGCTCGACAGCCTTGAACTGTACCCTTTCAAAATGTTGGTCAAGAACGGCGCGGGCTCTATCATGGTGGCGCATTTGCAGGTAAACGCGCTGGATGCCCGCGAAAACCGGCCCACTACACTAAGCCGTGCGACGGTGACGGATTTGCTGCGCAAAGAGATGGGTTTTGAAGGGCTTATCTTCACCGATGCGATGGAAATGGAGGGTGTAAAAAAGTTTTTCCCCAATGGCATTGCCGATGTGGAAGCGTTCAAAGCGGGCAACGACATGAGCCTCTTGCCCGTGGATGTAGGGGCTTCTATCGCCGCTATTCAAATTGCCTTGGCAGATGGTTCGCTCGACCGTGCGCAACTCTGGGCCAGTGTAAAACGCATCCTTCGCGCCAAGTACCGCCTTGGCTTGACGAAGCCACAGCGGGTGGAATTGACCAACCTTCGCCGCGACCTGAACACGCCCGAGGCCCTCGCGCTCAAGCACCAGATCATCAGCAATGCCCTCACACTGGTGCGCGACGAAAAGAACCTCATCGGCTTTCCCAATCTTGAAAATTTGAAATTTGCCACCCTTGCCATCGGCGACACCAACCGCACCGTATTCCAGACCGCATTC
>JANMME010000713.1:0-4919 GCA_031373015.1 Saprospiraceae bacterium | reverse complement strand
CCGATACTTTCACCAATACCAGCCAATATGGGAGCTCCTATTTGTGGGAATTTGGTGACGGCATTATCAGCACAGACCCAAACCCCGTGCATATCTACACCATCTCTGGCACATACACCGTGACACTGACCGCAACCAATGTTTGTGGGATCAATGTCACACAGAAGATACTCATGGTTGTCAGCACCAATGACCCGAGTTTGGTAGAGACATTCCGCCTCTTCCCCAACCCAAGCACCGGCATCGTTCAAGTCCATACGGAAAATCCATTCACGGGAAAATTGAAATTGGTTCTTTTCGATGCAAATGGCCGCCAAGTCCGCGATTTTTGGATGGAAACGCCTGATTTTACGCTCGACATGACCAGTTCTCCAACGGGGTTTTATGTCCTGCGCGTTTCTGATGGAGAAAGCTTGGGCATCCTTAGGTTGGCAGTGATTCGGTAAAAATTGCGGGCAATCCCACCCTCCTTTATAACAAAGGGAACACGGATGACGCAGATGAGACACGGATTAACACAGATTTCCAATTGTCAAGCCAAAAATCTGTTTTAATCAGTGTCTCATCTGCGTCATCCGTGTTCCCTTTGTTACCTCGAATCGTATTTATGCGAAGATGCCGCTCGGCAGTATAGCACTTTTCCCAAAAAAATTCGGGACGGCTCATATTAGAAAATGCAAACTTTTGTCGTTCACTAATGGCGGCCTCCGGAACTTGTGTCTGGAACGGGCTCTTGAATGACCTCTTGCTGTTCGGCTGGCGGAGGAGCCTTTTTCACCGTGCATCCAACGGACTTTGTTCTATCCGGGTTGGGCATTTCGCCCCTAAGGAGCGCATATACGGCATTTTCGGCCCATCGCTGCGTAGTGGAGTTGGGGTCTTCTGGATTGTTGTCAATCGCCCCGATGTAGCGCACGACGCGGTTGCCGTCGAGCACAAAAACGTGTGGGGTGCGCGTGGCACCGAACTTGGGGTACACCGTTTGTTTTTCGTCAAAGAGGTAAGCAAAGGGATAGTGTTTCTGCCGCGCGCGTTCCTGCATTTTTTCAAAACTGTCTTCTGGGATGATTTTCGGGCTGTTCGGATTGATGGCGATCACGGGAAAACCCAGAGGATCGAAGGTCCGATGCAGGTCAATGATGCGCTGCTCGTAGAGCTGGGCAAAGGGGCAGTGATTGCAAGTGAAAATGACAATTACCCCTCTTGCATCTCTATAGTCTGAAAGAGACACGATGTTGCCGTCCACATTTTTGAGGGAGAAGTCTTCGGCAATGTCGCCGACTGAATAGGCTTTAGGAGTTGCGGCACTGATCGTTAGCAGCAAATATGCCGTTAGCGTAACCGGAAGGAGGAAGGGAGCTTTCATGAGTAAAGAAATATTAAAAACTTTGTAAAACGATGCGTGGGAAGGGACTAATCTCGGTTGTTGCGAAAATAATCAGGTTCTTGGAGTAAAATTGGGATATTCTATTTTTTGCCGCCGCTAAGGTCGTCGCAATTCATTTTTTTCCCAATATACACTGCAGAATCTTTCAAAAAGGGACGTATAAAGATTTCCAATTCTTCTAGGTTTTCGAATTTCCCCAATTTGAAAAGGCTTCGTTTCCCTTTATAGACGAATGTGGCAGGAATAGCACCGTCCCATGTATCGTGGATCATAGGAATCCATGTATTCAGGTCTTGGTCTGCCATCAAGGCAACTTCCGATTTAAGGCGCTGGCGTTTTAAAAATGGAATAAATTTCTTCTCGAGCTGGCTCTTGAAATCAAGGCTGACGAGCACTACCTGCACGTTTTGAGTGCCATAGAACGTACGCAACTCGTCAAAGCAGGGCAACTCTTCCACACAAGAAGTACACCAGGTGGCCCAAAAATTGATCACAATGGTGGTATCGCCGGCGCGGCTGATGCGTGATTGTAATTGTTCCAGATTGTCGTAAACAACAAAATTTTGAGCCCGCAAATGCGTACTCGCGCAGAGGAATGCTGCGAAAAAAAGACATACAAGGGAAGACCGAAACGAATGTACCATGAGAGGCATGAGACAGTATATTAAAAAAAACATTGCAAGGAACGACGATTTGAGGTAACGTCAAACCCTTTAACATTTTTTTCTGACGAAAAAATGATTCTGGTGATAAGCCAAAATAGAAATAGCTGTGCTAGAATGGCGGGGACATCTTGGTTGGGAACTCAAAACAACACAAAATAAAGTGTTATATGAAGTTTCTGGACCAATACTGCCGGATGGCAGGCGTCTTAATCCTTTTCTAGACGGGACTTTGAAGATCGTCCTTCGTACGGTTTTTCATGTGCAGGAAATCAGCCTATTGCTGGAAGGCCCAAAAAGAAGGGCTAAGTGGAAGGCCAAAGCAAGAATGGGAGGTGTGTATTAGTTCTTATCATAGTGTGTGGTCGCTTTAAGTTTTGATACGACATTTTCATAATGCCAAAAGATGTGCCAGTTGGTTTTAGTTAAATGTTATTGAAATTTAAAACTATTGATATTCAATAACTTAAAACCAAAAAAAAGTTAAATTTTATTCCGAAAATAGAGCGCAAGGCAGAATTACATGATGTATTCATGACTTTTTAAGGCGGTGCTTTGTCTCGGAATGCCCCAAAATGGCAAGAGCCGCCGCGATCCCGTCCCGATAATTCGGGGTCAGGACTGCGGCGGCTCTTGGTATGTGTTTTGAAAAGCCGTAGATCGCTCAGGCTGCTACCATAGATTCAGGCGACACAATACTTTGGTCTACCAGAATACGGCCACAATGTTCGCAAGCGATGACACGCTTGTGGAGGCCGATCTCCAGCTGCACCTGAGGTGGCACGTTGTTGAAGCAGCCTCCGCAAGAGTTGCGCTCTACCGTTGCCACGGCGATGCCGTTGCGGTAGGTGCGACGGGTTTTGTCGTAGGCATTGATCAGGCGGGCTTCAATGCCTTCGCGCAATTTGTCGCTTTGTTTGCGCAGGCGTTTTTCTTCGCTCTCCGTTTTTTCGATAACGCCCTGCAGTTCAACCTTTTTGGCTTCGAGTTCTTTTTGCTTGGACTCGAATTTTGCTTCTGCGATGGCAAGGCTTTCTTTTTTGCCTTCTAGGCCACCTTTCGCTTCGCGGACGCGCTTTTCGGACAGCTGGATGTCAAGTTTTGCCAGTTCGATTTCCTTTTGCAAGGCTTCGTACTCGCGGTTGTTTTTTACCTCCTCCAGTTGTTTCTGGTATTTTTTGATGTTCGTGTCGGCCTCTTTGGAAGAGGTTTGCATCTTGGAAATTTCCTGCTCACTTTCTTTGAGCACGGCCTTCATTTTTTTGATACGGGTGTCGAGGCCCGCCACTTCGTCTTCCAAATCGGCCACCTCCATGGGGAGTTCGCCTTTGAGGATTTGGATTTCATCGAGTTGTGAATCATTTAGCTGCAAATTCCACAGCATGGTGAGTTTGTCGGCAATGGATGCTTCTACGGCCATTCTATTGTGATATTGTGATATTGAAATATTGAGATATTGGCTTGACAATCAATGGTTTTTAGCAATAAAAAACCGGATTTGTGTTCAGGCTTGTCAAATGGAGCGCAAAAGTAGGAAATTTTTCTTGCACAATGTCGCGCAAAAGTTCAATCGTGAATTGCTCGCTCTCATAATGGCCCACATCGGCGATGACCAACTTGCCCTCGGCATCGAAAAACTCGTGGTACTTGAAGTCGGCCGTCACAAAAGCATCGGCTTTGGCGCGGAGGGCTTCGGACAATAGAAAACTGCCTGCCCCCCCACAAACGGCTACTTTGCGCACGGGTTTTCCGCGCAGGGCCGTGTGGCGGATGCAAGTGGTTTTCAAGGTTTTTTTGATGTGCTGGAGGAACTCGGATTCGGCCATGGGCGCAGGCAAATTGCCGAGCAAGCCCGCGCCAATTTCAAAATCTGTGGGCCTTGGCGCAAGGATACGCGTGTCAGAAAGCCCGATTTTTTCTGCGATTTTGGCGTTCACGCCTTGGTGGTACACATTGTCGAGGTTCGTATGGATGGCGTAGATGGCCACATCGTGCCGCAGGGCTTGCATGACTGTCCGTTCGACGTAGTTGGTGCCGTTGAAGCGTTTCAAGCCCCGGAACACAATCGGGTGGTGCGCAACCACGAGATTGCAGCCCTTGGAAACGGCTTCTTCTATAATGGCTTCGGTGGAATCCAGGCAAAAAAGCACCCCGCTTGCTTTGGCCTCCAGGTTGCCCACAATGAGGCCGGCATTGTCGTAGGATTCCTGCAAATGCGGCGGGGCTATGGCTTCCAGGACGGAGAGGATATCGTTGATTTTCATGCTTGTCTTGTCAGCGTTCGCACTATCAAACCAATATTTTGCCTTGAGGTTGCAAACTTCTCGGATTTCGTTCAAAAATATGGAAAAAACGCAACTGGTTACCCCATAAATAGGAGTAGCACAATTTGAAACACAAAAGGCACAAAAGGACACAAAAGACCATACTGCGATACTTTTGTGCCCTTTTGTGCCTTTTGTGTTTCAAATTGTGCTACATTTAGTTACGGTTTTTTGGACAATTGACTCAGGCCGCAGGTATCAAGGCATGCTGCTCCTTTGATCCCGATTTTTTGGCGTTTGCCCGAATAGCCATCAACCTTTTGGTTTTGTAATATAAAATATGAACAACGCCCGACAAACAATCCTTGCGAGGACCTGTGAAAATGAAAGTCCGTTTTTGGTTTAGGAAATCGGTGTGCATCAGACTGCTTTTGGGTGCTGCGCTGTACAAGGCCGCTAAACGAGCGGAATTGGTGCCAAAAATCAACTGTTTGGAGCCGTACACCTGTAGGGCATAAGCGACGCACAACCAGACGAAGAAATTGAGGAAAGTCTTTTTGCGGCAGTCTGGGCTGATCCAAAAACAACACATCTCGGTATGTTGGA
>JANMME010000678.1:0-1717 GCA_031373015.1 Saprospiraceae bacterium | reverse complement strand
CGTTAAATTTGGATCCCGATGGAACCTCCTTTTGGTCCAGCAGTGTCAACACAAAGAATTTTTACCGCTTTGACATTGCTTCGGGCAGTACGTTGGCTGATCCATTTCCGTCTTTAGGCTCATCTCTCTCTGGAATTTGCGTTCTCGGGGAAGTCACCGCGGCAACCAGTTGCGGAAATGGCATAATTCAAGAAGGCGAAGCGTGCGATGATGGGAATATTCGCGATGGCGATGGCTGCAGCGCAACATGCCAAATTGAAAATCAAGCCCCTATTGCCCAATGCAAGGATGTTACAGCTATTTCTCCAAGTGAATGTGACCCTGCTGACGCAGACATTAACGACGGATCGATCGACCCGGTCCCGATTGGAGCGATGCCGAGGTAGCCGAATTTGTGGGTGTCACCCATAAATTTGTTCAACAAGTGCGCCGCGAATTGGCAGAAAAGAAACAGGGCTGAGTGGTTTATATCAGTGTGAGCACTCGTGGTATTCGTACTTGATGCGGATGCCTGCCTGCTGGTAGCCAGGGGTCTCGACAAAGCCTGCCCCGATTTGGTGGAGATGACAAATCTGGGGGACTTTATTTCAGCGTCACCTTCCCCAGTCTGTCGGCCATCATTTCCGTAAACCACAGATTGCCTGCAGCATCTTTTCTGATACGGTGCATCATAACTTTTTTGGAGGGAAGGGTGTGGGTGCTAAAGGGCACCCCTGAAATATCATCGCTCTCGAGGGTTCTGATGGATTTGTCGAATTTAAGGATATAATCGTACCCGGTCGGGTTGGGATTGTTCATATCCACATATACCTGAACCCAAAGATGCCCTTCGTCGTCGAAGACAAGTACTGCTTAAATTTGAAGGTTAACGTTATACAGGGTGGTAGCACTCGCGACCGAGGGGTCCCCACTGTTGTAAGGCGGATTAGGTGCATATTGAATGATCAATTGAATTTGTTTGGCGATCTCTGCTCCACCCACGATCTCGGCAATCGCCAAAGCCTCATCAATGCCGGATGAAACGCCCCCGCCGGTGACCCTGTTCCGATCCATCACATATCGAGGGAATCCGGGCGCCACCATTACTTCCGGGAATTGTGCCAATTGATGGATGGCAGCCCAGTGTGTGGTACAGGCGTAACCCTTTAGCAAGCCAGCCTTCGCCAAAAGCAAGGAGCCTACACAAACAGCGCTAACCAGTTTGGCATTTGCAGCCCTCGATTCCACTAATTGATAAAAATCATGGTACTTATCGTCCTTGTTTTCGAGCAAGTGCTCGAATCCAGGCCCACCGCCACCGGGGACCATAATAATGTCGAGATCCTTTGGAACGTCTTTATAGCCTGTTTCACAGACCCATTTAACCCCTTCCCTCGATTTGACCTTACTATTTTTCTTAGGGCCGATCATGTATATCGAAACCTGTTTTTTCAAAAAAAAACGCAGCCAATAAAATACCTGATAGGGGCCCGCTACATCCAGTGAGTTAAAATCGTCGTAGAGGACGATGCCGATTGATTTGAATTTGTGCATGGAGATGGTTTGGTTTAGTTCGTTTTTCCTGTGCAAACCTGCTGGAAAACATATTGGTATTCGCTTATTGGTTTCTGGTGCGAGCAGGATACACCTTGCTGTTGTGCTGAGGTAAAAGCCGCCCCCCGGGATGAATGGAGAGCGGCTTGGGAGGGTTTAGGGGAATGATTTCCGCCGCGCTTGG
>JANMME010000657.1:0-1855 GCA_031373015.1 Saprospiraceae bacterium | reverse complement strand
GTAGTCACCACTTTGGTAAGCGGCAAATCCGGCATTTCGCTTCGGAGTCGCTGGATCTTATTGGTAATGTTGTCTTGCTGGGCAAGCAGATAGGAGGTGTGATAAGGGATGACCTCTTTATGGTGTTCAATAAAAAGGCTTGCCGCATTAGAAATTTGTGAACTTGCCATATTGATGAATTTCGGTTTCAAAATTACTGTGTTTTGCGGAGAAGTTCAAAAGCATCATATTCTTCGACGTCATAAGTGAATGCTTCCCATCGCCGCCCGTGTTTCCCAAAAACATGAAAAACCGATTGAATTTCTGTCAATCTCCGTCGAAACACCCAATTGTACAACCGTTTACGCTTTTCATCAACTGGGAAAATCATCAACGAGCGGTCTGGATAAGTTTCTGAAAAAACCAAAGCAGCCTGTGCAATCGTTCCTAATACTTTGACTACATCGTTGTTGTTTGTCTTGGCTTTGTCATCAATTTCCCAACCTGCCCCCACATCCCCAAAAGCAAGATTCCAGCGATGCCGTTCGATGTGGCTTATAAGGACGGCTTTCAATATTCTCCCTTTGATGCCTTCACTGAAAAAGAGAAACTGGGTGGCCGTTTCATTTTGCGCTATTTCGTAGGTTTTTGTTATCATTGATCTCCCCTATAGGATTGGATTCAAACGTAAAAACTATTCACACTGTATTTCAGGTTTTCTCAAACGCCGGGTCAAAATTCTTCAGCGTCACCAGCATCGCCAGAAACACATTGTAAATCACGTTCATCGGCAATTGCAAAATGGCCTCCTGAAAATAGCAGGCCACCGCAAGCATGAACAGCCAAGTCGTAATGCCCGCGTACAGTGACTTAATAAACGGATCGCGGCATCGAATGAAATAGTACAATCCCGTGCGCAGCACCACGTAGTGAAATAACGTGTAAAGAATCAGCCCAATCCAGCCCAATTCCACCCCCATGCGCACAAAGCTGGAGTCGTGCGGAAATTTGGCGAGTTCCGATTCCGGATTAAATCGCCTGCCCCAGATCCCGCAACTGCCCAGTCCGCCGCCAATGGGGTGGTCTTGAATGTAGGGCTGAATTTTCTTTTGGTTTTCCAGGCGCAGGTTCATCGAGTCATCTTTACTGGGTTTGAATGCCGATTGTATGCGGTAAATAACCCCACTGCTCGTGGATTTTAGTACAAAGCCAGCGCCCAATACGGCCAGGATTCCACCGATTACCAACACCCGCTTGCTCAAAATCAGTCCCGCAAAAAATATCGCACCCACAGGCACCAACCCAAATGCCGTGCGTGTGCCCGTGTACGCCGTCGCCCACAAAGCCATCAATCCCATGATACTGAGGATGATTTTATGCTGCATTTTGGTCGCGCCCGCCACCAACGCCCCGCAAAAAACCGCAAAACAGACCATCAAAATCCCGAAGGTAGTAGGGTCGTAACAAAACGAAGGGATGCGGATCAGATTCCATTGGTGGTAGAGTTGATACCGCTCCTGATCGGCCATCATCCAGATCGTTTCCTGCGTGTTGAAGCCAAAAAACTGCTGTTTCAAGCCATAGAGCGCACTCACGAAACACATCCCGATGATCAGTTTCAAAATGACGATGATGCCTGCCCGGTTGCGCTGGAAAGCATAAGCCCCAATAAAGAAAACGACTTGTTGAATGGCCACACTCCGCACGGTATAAACCCAAGCAAGTTTGGATTGCACCTCAGGGTTCAAGACCTGCATCACGTTGAAATACAGCCACAAGAGAATCATGTAACTGAGCGGCGACTTGGCAAAGGCCCAATCACGCTCCTTGATTTGGCGGAGCAAAATGCCTACCGTGCTCAGCAAAATCAGCAAAT
>JANMME010000652.1:0-3650 GCA_031373015.1 Saprospiraceae bacterium | reverse complement strand
CGATTCTTTTTTTGCCGGAAAAACATCCCCAAAGGTAGATTTTGGGTGTCTGGGACACCCAAAATAATCAAATGTTTTCGCGTAAATCAATGAAAATTAACTAGTTATGATTTTTGATGAAAAAAAGTGTCGAAAACAGGAAAAGGGGGAGAGTTAAAAGAATCGGGGGCGTTTGAGGAGGCCCACCACGAAGGAAGGCGGCTCTGGGTAATGCCCTCCTCCTTTGTTTTTTGTAAAAACACTTGGTAGGCTCCCGAATATTTTGCATTATCTTTGTGGCCTTATTAATCAGGTAACACATGAATCTAAAACTATGATTTTAAAAAGGGCATTGAATGGATAAGAAGCATGTTTTATCGCTATTTGCCAAAGGCAAAATAAATAAAGCGATAGAAATGGTTCTTAGTAATGGAAGTATAGATAAAACATCTAAATATAGGATTGTTATTCAAGGTGCTAAGCATTCAATAGCGAAAAAAACTATAGAGATAAGCGAATTGAATATCAAGATTTTGTAGAGGTTTCTAAGGCTGTAATATTTGATATTTTAGAAACTGTAGATTCTGTATTAAAATAATTTTGGTGCCTCGAGATTATTTATCTCGAGGCACTCCTTTTTCTGATTTCGCATCTTCGTGAAGACTACTCTAAAGATTCAAGGCAATTTCAAATAAGACCTTTTCCCTCTTTACAATGTAGAAAACTATTCCCTCACCCCTTCATACCCGCCACTCGAAACACCTCCTCCAACAATTTCCCCTTTCGCACCGGGCAGTTTTCTTCGTTGAAAATATCGAGCGGTTCAACCAATTCAACCAGCCCCCACCACTCCGCGAAGCGGCTAAAAAAGCGGGTAATGAAACAGTGGGTCAGGTGACTTTCTGGATTGTCTGATTGTATCTCCTCCAAAAGCATCGGGAAAGCATCGAGGTATTTCTTGACATAAAAGCTTGTAGTGCGTTCGATTGCCCCAAAGTGCTCCAACACAGACAATGAAAAAGCAAAAGCCATTTGTCCGGCCCTCGGGTGGGCGTAGCGGTCCAGATATGCCCAATTGTATTTCAGGGCAAAAGCCTTAAAAACCTCTTGAAAGAGTGCCGCTCGCTGGGGTGGCTGCGAGAGTTTTTGTCCTTTTTTGGTGAGCTGCCATTTGCCATGTTGTTTACGCACGATGCCCGCCAATTCCAGCACCATTTTGCAGACATGGATATGGTTAGAATCCGTCTCTTTATAAATCTTGTTAATGCCTAAATGAATCATTTCATCTTCCAGCGTCGTTCGCTCGTACAAGGCTTGCACCACCTTTACCGGGAGCGACGCTGTGGAAGCCGTCAGCTTAAAAGGGTCAGCCGTCAGCACCGTGTGCCGGAGCATGTCCTCTGCTAGCAGAAAAAACGGGCACTTGTCCAGTACCGCCGGGTCGAAATCTCGAAAACCGAAGGGCGAACCTTCGTCGAAGGGGGAATAGAGCAGGAATTGCATTTGGCTAGATGAAATCCCGCAAAACGCAGGATTTGGGGCATCGTTTAGGCGGTGCATTTCTCGATGCAAAATCTGGTTGAGTTCTTCAAGGCTTTGGGGTTGGTGGCCTTGCAGCAATTTGTCAAAATCAATTTTATGCATAATCAAAGTAGATTTATTTAACCAAATACAACCTGCAACACCCGCAACGCCGACCCTTTATATCGCGTCACAATCTGCCCTGATGTTTTTTCAGGCAGCAAATACGGCATTTCCTCCATGATTTTCAACCATTGCACCGAGCGAAAGCTCGAAAATTCTTCTCCTGCAAATGGTTGCGGGTGTGACTGAATAACGCCAATAGCGGTTAGGTATTCCGGAACATTGTTCCATCTCCGACTTTTGGCATCGGCCGGAACGGCGTTCCGGCTTACACCAAAAACCAGATCGCCAATTTTCATCCGCCGCGCCCAGCAGCGTAGGTCGCACAGCAAGCGGTCAGGATGCGAAGATCTTAAATGTTCCATTTCCTCCTCGAAAAGTTCCTCGTCCCACATGCGGTAAGCATTCCAGAAGGGCGCGAGGAGATTTGAAGCATCGAAGGGGATTTGCTGTTCAGAAAAGATGATATCATGGTCAATTTTCAGTTTGTCCAAACGAACGAGCCATACATTCGCTCCACGGCTCACTTTTTTGCGCAAATCTGTCAGCGGAAACAGTGTTTTTTCAAACAAAGGGAAAGCGGAAAACACTTTTACATCGGCACGACGCACCTGAAAAATGCGCTGGGCACGGGCTTTTTGGCGATCAAATTCTTCCTGAAACGCAGTCAACATGGCCGCATCGTTAGTAACCATGAGGTTTTCGGCATTGGAATTATAGGTCCAGTTGAAAGAACCAGTGAGCAGCAGATGGCCGTCCAACATCGCGAATTTGTGATGCATTAGCCATGATGCCCGGCAAGCCCAAAGTTGCCCGCCCGCCCGCACAAATTGTTGAAAGTCAAGCCCGCCATCGCGGATGTTCTGGCTGTCGTATTCCAGCAGAAGTTCTACACGAACACCAACTCGGAGGCGTTCAAACAAGGCTTCAAAAATGTCTTTGTGAGAAAACCAACAGACTGCCGCGCAGACGCTGTGCTTTGCTTGGGAGAGATGGTAACAAAGGTGCTCGGGCAGGTTTTGGAAATAGGCAGCATTCATAGGTTGTTGGCTAGTTTCAACAAATATAAAACAATTCGTCTTAACTTGAACAATCTCTTTTTAAGGCTTGTCTTGTTATGTGGCAGAAACTCACCCGGTGAGTTTCAGCCATTGCCCTTTAGCCTCCAAATACTGCGCCGCCATATCGCGCACCGTCTGTTCCATCGTCAAGTACTCAAACCCAAAAACCGAGCGCGATTTTTCATTCCCGTAGGTGTAATGCGTTACGCTGGCACGGGCGCTTTCTTTGGTGACGAGCGGCGTTGTACCGAGGATTTTTTCTTTGAGCCATTCGACGCGCCAGGCTACTTCGGCCAAAAAAGGCCCGACGGTGACAGGGGGAGGCGGGACACCTAACTCCTTGGCAATCATCCCAAAAAACTGTCGGTGCGAAAGATTGTCACTGTTCAATATATAACGCTCACCAAAAATTTCGCTTTCCAAAAGGAGTGTCATAAAACGCACCACATCGCGCACGTCCACAAAACCCGAACCGCCGCTGGGGCAGAACTTAAGCCCTTCGTCAATTTTTTTGAAAAAACCAGCCATGCCTTCTTCCCATCGCTGACCCCCGACAATCACGGAAGGACTCACTATCGCAGCCGAAAGCCCTTCGGCAATGCCGCGCTGTACTTCCATCTCAGCACCGTACTTGCTGAGGGCATAACGACTGTTGCCTTTGCTTTCTACCCATTTGCAGTTTTCATCGAGATGGGGGCGGTTGGGCGTGCGCCCCAAGGCGGCAATACTGCTGATGTGCACCAATCTTTTTACGCCAAAATCAAGACAGAGATTGACGATGTTTTTAGTTCCCTCCATGTTGATCTTCAACATTTTGGTGGTGTCTTTCGGGTGAAAGGAAACCATGGCGGCGCAGTGAAAAACATGGGTCACGCCTTCAAAAGCATCCTCCAATGCCCCCAAATCTGTCACATCGGCTTCAGCCCATTCCAGCTGGTCGGCAACGTCTTCGATCAAAGCGAGGCT
>JANMME010000157.1:0-15813 GCA_031373015.1 Saprospiraceae bacterium | reverse complement strand
CCTCGGAGGTCTTCGAAGACCTCCGAGGTCTCCAACCAAAAATGCCCCGCCGCCACTTGCACATTCACACCTGCCACTTGCGCAGTGCCCCTTCCCCAGCCTTTCTCGCGCCCTGACTTTTGTATCGTCAATCAAAATTTTTTCAAAAAAAACAATCAATTCGATATGAAACATCTGTTCATCACTTTAATGCTCTGCGCGGCCTTTGTGTCTCAAACCTCCGCTGCTGTATGGTATGTAAAAACCAATGGAAGCGATGCTAATGCCGGCACTTCCTGGGGTGCGGCCTTTCAAAACCTTCAAAAAGCCATCAACTCAGCCTTGCCCAACGATGAAATCTGGGTGGCTGAGGGGACTTACTTCCCCACTACTGCAATCGGAGGCGCCACGAACCGCTACAAAACTTTTTACATCGGAATTAATGTGAAACTCTTTGGCGGTTTCGTGGGCAACGAAACCCTCCGCAACCAACGCAATTGGGATGAACACCCGACCATCTTGAGCGGCGACCTTGGCACAGCCGGCGACAACGCCGACAACGCCTATCACGTAGTGTGGATCGAAAAAGTCGGCCTCGATATGTGGCTCGACGGTTTCACCGTGACCGGCGGCAACGCAAATGGAGTGGCCGAGGCTGTTCGGAATGGTGGAGGTATTTACAATAATGGGGCTGCAGGCACCTCCAGCCCAACCATTCAAATTTGTACAATCAGCGGAAATTACGCCTATTATCGTGGGGGTGGGGTTTACAACAATGGCAGACAAGGCGGAAACGCCCATCCCAAACTGGCTGTTTGCATTTTTGAGGGGAATACAGCGCTCCTTGAGGGCGCCGGGTTATGCAATGATGCAAGAGATATGGGCTCGGCAAGTCCAAAAGTTTACTTTTCCACTTTTTCTGATAATATTTCAAATTTAAAGGGTGGCGCTATCATGAACACCGTCTCGCTCGGGGGCAATGCTTCAGGGTCTTTTAATGTTTGCGTGTTTAATGACAACCATGCAGCAGAACTTGGCGGCGGAATCGCAAATTTTGTGGATCAAGGCGGTATCAGTTCCCCAATTATACACAATTGTACCTTTTCGAACAACGTGGCTGGTGGTGGAGGAGGAGTAGGCAATCAGATACTTGGGAGCGGCTCATCCTACCCAACCATTACAGATTGTACCTTCAAGGACAATCAAGCAGTCTATGGCGCAGGCCTGTACAATTTGGCAACTTTGTCTGGCATTTGCGGCCTCACCCTTGATCATTGCACGCTTACCAACAATCAGGCAGATCAAGGAGGTGCTATTTGGCATAATTCGGAACAAGCACTCAATCTGATGAATAGTTCACTTATAAACAATTCAGCAGAAAAAGGAGGAGCGGTATACGTGTTCAAAGGGGCTCTAAATGCAACGACAAACGCCTTCATTGGCAACCAATCATCCATAGATGGAGGTGCCATAAGTTTTACGAATAACACTACGACGCCTTCCGTTTTGACAGATTGCATTTTTGAAAACAATAGCACTGTCGAACGAGGAGGGGCATTTTATGTACACACCAACACGCCTTCAAGTACGCTCAACGTCAACTTCAACGAATGTCGTTTTTCTGGCAACAGCGCCAGCAACGGTGGAGCGATTGCAACATTTGCCAGTACCAACACCTCCCTGAACCTTCGCTTTTATAACGCGATCTTTTCCAGCAACAGTGCCTCACAAAGAGGAGGCGCCTATTGCTCTTTTGAGAACAAAGGAACGGGCGTGCAGAAACTTTACAACTGTACATTTTACGACAACACGGCTACCCTTGGCGGTGGGGCTGTTGGTACTGCTGCTTATGCCAATGGTCAACCGTCGCCTGCCCTGATAAACTGCATCGCCTGGGGCAACTCCTCCACTTTTGGCCAAACAGCCGGCGGCCAGGGAGGCCTGAATATCCAATACTCCCTGATTCAGGAAGATAACTGCCCGGCAGGCGCTACCTGCGGCGGTACGCACTACAACGAAGACCCACTTTTTGTGGACGCAGCTTCCGGCGACTTTCGTTTGGATGGCTGCTCCTCAGCCATTGATGATGGGACATCTTCCGGGGCACCTGTCATTGACTTTGGGAAAAACGCACGCCCTAAAGGCGGTGCCTATGACCTCGGTGCTTATGAATATATTGGAGCCCCCATCCTGCCCAAAGCTATTTGCAAAAACATCACGGTTGAACTCGATGCTGCTGGAAGTGTCAGCGTTCCAGCCAATAGCATCAACAACGAGAGCACAGGATGCCCGGCCCTTACTTTCAAGATTAACAATCAAGCCTCGCTCAGCTACAATTGTAGCCAAATAGGCGCTCAAATGGTGACACTCAAAGTTACCGACTTTAGGGGACAAACTGCAACCTGTTCAGCCATCATAACCGTCCGTGATGCCATGGGCCCCACCATGCTGTGCAAGCCCGTGACTATCAATCTCAATGCTGCTGGCCAAGCCACCCTCACAGTAGCCCAAATAGACAATGGCAGCTACGACAACTGCGCCATCGTAACCAAAGTCCTCGGTCAAAGCACGTTCGGTTGTGCCAACGTAGGCGACAATTACGTCATCCTCGGCGGCGTTGATGCCAGCAACAACAAAGGCACTTGCACAGCAACGGTAACCGTAATAGACCCGATCATTCCAGTATCCAAATGCAAAAACATCACCGCCAACCTCGCCACTGATGGTACAGTAACGGTGGCCCCCAATACCGTGGACAACGGCAGCACGGACAATTGCAGCCTCAGCCTGTCGCTCACGCCCTATTTCTTCAATTGCGGAAACGTAGGCATCAACAACGTGACCCTCCGTGCTACCGACGGGAGCGGCAACTTCAGCACTTGTGCCGCCACGGTTACAGTGAATGACGTCACCGCGCCCAACGCGCTGTGCAAAAACGCAACGGTGACCCTCAACGATGCTGGCCAAGGCACCTTGAGTGTCAACCAACTCAACAACGGCAGCACCGATGCTTGCGGTATCGCCACCATGACCTTGAGCAAGACACAGTTCAACTGCTCCGACATCCCTGGCTCTTCACAATCTGTGACATTGACCCTGAAGGACGTGAACAACAACCAGAGCAGCTGCACGGCACAGATCACCACAAAAGACAACCTTGCGCCCACAGCCATTTGCCAAAACACCACCGTTCAACTCGGCGCAAATGGAACCGTGACGGTTTATCCCGCAGACCTGGCCGCCAATAGTTTTGACAACTGTTCCGTTACGTCGTATAGCCCAACGGCCAAAGTGTATACCAAACTCAATATGGGCAACAACAACCTGAGCATAACGGTAAAGGATTGGAGTGGCAACGGCGCCACCTGTGTCTCGGTGGTGACTGTGCAGCCGTATAATGGCTTTGGCGGCGGCGGTAATCGTAGTGAAGAAGCAACTCCCGTCAGCGATTTTGGATTCAAGGTATTCCCGAACCCGACGGCTGGTGATGCCACGGTGGATTTTAAACTGAGTGAAAATCAAGCCGTTGCACTGCGGGTATTCGACCTGACTGGAAGGATAGTGATGAACCAACAGATCGAAGGCGCTGAAGGCTCGAACCAGATCCGATTGGAAATGGGGGCTATGCCCAATGGCGTGTATGTGGTTGAAATCCAGGCAGATAATGTTCGCAAGCAGAAGCGGTTGGTGGTGCAACATGATTGATGGGTTAACCTCGTAGGTCTTCGAAGACCTACGAGGTTTCGCGCTCGCTGAAAAGAATTTGCCAAGCCGCTCTTCGAGTCTTCGATGGGCGGCTTTTTTTTCTAATATCTATCCTCTGCCACTTGCTCGCTGATATGTACCGCTTACGCAGTGCCTGTTTTTGCCGCCCCTCAGTCCCCTGACCTTTGTGGTATTAAAATCATTGCACTTAAAAAATAAAACATCATGAATCAGTCTTGCAAAATCTCAGCACCCCAAAGCACCATTTTTTCAAATTTTCTATTTACCGGTTTATTAAACCTATGTATGATAGGCTTATTAAGCCCTTCGGTATGTTCGGCTCAAACCTGGACAGGCGCTACCAATACCGATTGGAATGTAAACACCAATTGGAGCACCAATACCATCCCCACCGGAGCGACGGACGTCCAAATTCCAAATACGGCTAACAAACCAATTATCGGCAACACTACGGATGCCGTAGCAGAATCTGTAAAAATTCTGAGTGGAGGCAAACTCACCATTGAAGGAAAGCTCGCCCTATTTCCCGGGTCAGAGGATGGCATCGATAACCAAGGCACGGTCAACAATAATGGCCTCCTTAAAATCGGCAGTGCCACCCCATTCACTTTAAGTGGAATAGATAACAAGGGCCTTTTTAACAATAACGGAATAATTGAAATTGGCAAGGTGGCAACAGATGGCATTAAATCAACTGGCACCTTTAATAATAGCGGCTCCATTGAAATTGGCGCCGTTGGGACAAACGGACGATACGGAATTAATAACACTGGCACTTTTAGCAATGAAGCCGAAGGAAATATTTCTGTCGATCATACTACTTCCGATGGGGTTTTGAATGGTGCCGCCGGGGCCTTTATCAACGGCGGAATGATTACAATTGGCGGTTTACCGGGTAGTTATCATATAGCTTCCTCCGGCATTCACAACAAAGCGACTTTTATTAATAGCGGCAGTATTGACATTGACCGATGTGGCGGTTCTAGCCTTAATAATGAATCCAATACGTTTAAAAATACAGGTACTGTCAGAATTGCCCACAATATTGCTGCCGGGAACGTAGTCATTGTTAACCTCGCAGGCGCTACTCTTACCAATGAACATTGTGCATATCTGGAAGCAAATGGCGCATTTTATAACAAGGGGATTATCAACAATCTTAGTTTGATGAAATTGGATAACGCTACCGCGCTTTTTTACCAGAACTTCAACACCGGCACGATTACCAATGATGGAGTTATTGAAAACTTTAGGGGCGATCCAATTCCCGGAAATTTTATCAATCATGATTTGGTCGTAAAGCCGGTCAGCGGTGAATGTATCCTTCCCAATGTGTTGCAAAGGGGGAATGAATCGAGTTTTAATGTTGCTCCCGTATGGTATTTTGACGAGGACCTGAGTTTACAGGCTGGCAATTATAACCAATCAGGCAATACCTTTTTACAAGGCAATTTAAGCTTTGGTGATAACAGGGTTTTCTTCCTTGTTCAGGACAACGACTACGGCTGCCTTAGCGAGGTTACCATGGTGATAACGCTATTGCCGGACCAAACTAAACCGACCGTAACCTGTAAACAAGCAGTGGTGGAGGTAAGCGCATCAGGCAGTGGGGCCCTTGACCCCGCACTACTGATGGAAAGTGCAGAAGACGATTGTGGTGGCGATGTAGTCCCCGTTTCTGTAACACCCAATACATTCAATTGCGCCCAAATCGGCCAATCGGTTTATGCTACGCTGACTGTAAGCGATGAATCGGGCAATACCGCGACTTGCACGGCTACGGTCACTGTGAAAGACGTAACCCAGCCCACCATGATTTGCAAACCTGCCACGATCAATCTCAACGCCGCTGGGCAAGCCACCCTCACGGTAGCCCAAGTGGACAACGGCAGTTACGACAACTGTGCCATCACAGTCAAAGCACTTAGCCAAACCAATTTCAGTTGTGCCAATATTGGCAACAACACCATTAGCCTCGGCGGCAATGACGCAAGCGGCAACAGAGGCTTTTGTGACGCTGTGGTTACTGTGAAAGACTTGATTGCCCCTGTGGCAAAATGCAAAAACATCACGGCCAACCTCGCTTCCGACGGTACCGTGAGCGTCGCTGCTACCGCTGTGGACAATGGCAGCACCGACAATTGCAGCCTGAGCCTCACGCTCACGCCTTACGCTTTCAACTGCGGCAACGTGGGCGTAAATAACGTAACCCTCAAGGCTACAGACGTCAGCGGCAACTTCAGCACTTGCGCCGCCACCATTACTGTAAAAGACATAACCGCGCCCAATGCCCTGTGCAAAAACGCAACGGTGGCGCTCAACGACCTTGGTCAGGGCACCCTGAGCGTCAACCAGCTCAACAACGGCAGCAGCGATGCATGTGGCATTGCCACCCTGACCCTGAGCAAAACACAGTTCAACTGCTCCGACATCCCAGGCTCTTCACAATCTGTGACATTGACCCTGAAAGACGTGAACAACAACCAAAGCAGCTGTACCGCACAGGTTACTACAAAAGACAACCTCGCGCCCACAGCCATTTGCCAAAACACCACCGTTCAACTCGGCGCAAATGGAACCGTGACGGTTTACCCCGCAGACCTGGCCGCCAATAGTTTTGACAACTGTTCCGTTACGTCGTATAGCCCAACGGCCAAAGTGTATACCAAACTCAATCTTGGCAACAACAGCCTGAGCATCACGGTAAAGGATTGGAGTGGGAACGGCGCTACCTGTGTTTCGGTCGTGACAGTGCAGCCTTACAACGGCTTTGGCGGAGGTGGTAATCGCAGCGAGGAAACATCAAGCAATTTGACCGGCGATCTTGGATTCAAAGTATACCCAAACCCGACCGCTGGCGACGCTACCGTAGATTTTGAAATGATTGAAGATCAATCCGTAGTGCTGCGCTTGTACGACCTGACCGGCAGAATGGTGTTGACTCAAAATCTTGAAGGCACAAAAGGCTCGAACCAATCTCGCCTTGAAATGGCCACCCTGCCCAACGGCGTGTATGTAGTTGAAATTCAGGCCGTAGATGTTCGCAAGCAGAAGCGACTGGTGGTACATCACGACTGATTGAAAAAAACCTCGGAGGTCTTCGAAGACCTCCGAGGTTTACGGCTTATTTAGCAACTGGCAACTTTGACCGCGTAACTGGTAACCAGTTTTCCAAAACCCCGTGCGACCTTTGTGAAACAAGATGAATCAGAAATTTGCCGTTCCACAACTTCCCGAAAGTTGCACACTTTCGGGAAGTTCGTTACTCCTGATCGCCCTGCTTTGCTTGGCAACGCTCCCTTCGTTTGCCCAAAAAGCAACACCAAATCACTCAATCACCAAATCACCAAATAAACAAATAAACAACTCCTACCATCCCCAAATCCTCGACAAATTCTCCCGCTATCAGCACTACACGATGGAGCAAGGACTGTCGAGCAACTGGGTCACGAGCATCGCTCAAGATGACGATGGTTTCCTTTGGTTTGCTACCGTTGAAGGTCTCAACCGTTTTGATGGAGAGCGGTTTACCCCATTTTTTTATAGTGCTGATGGGAAAGGTTTACCCAACGATCGCGTCACGAAACTTCAGGTCCTGCCGAAACATCGCCTGCTGGTCGGTACCGAAAAAGGATTGTGTCTGCTGCATACCCGCAGCCTTGAATTTCAATCTTTGCCACTGCCCGACCGAAACGGATTGTTGAAAAACGACCTTACCATTTTAAAAATGAATGGCACCCGAAATGGGCAGATTTGGATAAGCGCCGGCGGTGGGGTGTATTTACTTGACGAACAGTTGCACATAATACAATCCTATTTTGATCCCTTGCAGCCGGATGGAACACAAAGGGAGTTCTATGCCCTCGACTTTTTGGAATTGCCCGACGGTACTGTTGCGGTAAAGCACAGAATACCGATTGCTCCTTACAATAGCCCTTGGCAAGTCATTGATTTTCAAAATCAAAAGATGGAGCCCTTGGCACAGCGGCTGGAGGGCCTCGGCGTGCTCGACACGGCTTTGCTGGGCAACAGTGTAGTGACCGACGGTCAAAACAACATCTGGTTTACCTGCCTTAAAAGCAAAGGCCCTACCGCACTCTTTCATGTCGATTGGTCAAGCCGCCAAACGAAGGCCTTGTTGCCCAATATGGCCTTCGGTACTGTACAACCACATCTTGGCCAATTCCACGACCCGTTTTTATTGCCCGACAGCCTGCTGTTCCTCCAACGCTACTTCGGCTCACCCCTTCTCTACAATCTCCGCGACGGCTCCAAGACCGATTTACCCGCCTGGAAAACCTCTGCCCCCGACGGCAAGGGCATCATCAACTTCGTGGATCGCGATGGCAATCTCTGGCTCTGTCCGCGCTCCGAAGGCATCTTTTTTTTGACCTTGAAAAATTTGCCAGCCACCCCGATGACGGCGCTCAACGCAGCGCACAAAAAAATGATGGAAACAGTGGGGGTATCAGAAGAATGGTTCGGGTTCAATTGCGTCGAACAAGCAGGAAAATGGGTCGTGAGCAGCGGCAACGGTGGGTTGTATTCCATGGACAAAGCGGGTAAAGGTGTGACCGGATCGGTATTAGGCAATGATTTCAAAGGCTACGCTTATGTCACCGACTTTGCACCTGACCGGGGCGATACCATTTGGACAAATACACTCGACGGTTTGCGTTGGTATAACCCTGTGAGCAATACCAACGGACTGCTCAAAGAACGGTACCGAGGGCTGGATTCCTTAGACGCCAAGTTTCTATTCCGGGATCATTACGGCCTTATCTGGGGCCGAGTTCGCAACAATGGGGTATGTAACTTTGATACCCGCAGCCGTCAACTCGCGCAGTTTTCGAGCAAAGGTCCCAATGCGCCTTTTCCGCTCGTCTCCGCCACGGCCTGCACGGAAGGCCCCGATGGTGACCTGTGGTTTAGTTATGGAAATGAAGTAAAATACGTGGTGCATTGGCGGCGTTCCACAGGTATTTTTGAAAAAATTGAACCCCGCAGCCCAGCGGGGATGAAGTGCACAAAAGCTTTTGAACTCCGGGCCGACCCACTGGGCAACCTGTGGTTGTACACCGCGCAGGGTTGGTTTATTATGGACACCAAAACCTTTGAGGTACAAACTTTTGGGAAAAGCAACGGCTTGATTACCAATGACCCCGCCGGGCTTTGCCTCGATAGAGACGGAAATGCGTGGTTAGCCACGGCTTTCGGGCTGAGCCGGTACGACCCGCACAGTCGCCAACTTCGCACTTTTTACCAGACCGATGGGCTGCTTTCCAACACCATTGTCAATGTTGAATTGATAGACACGGCCTGCAACATCCTGTTCGTATCTACCGACCGGGGAATGTGCCTGTTCGAGCCAGACAAAGTTGGAGCTGCAGCGCCCGCACCGCCCACTTTTATCACTGGTCTGCGCGTATCCGACCGCGCCGTTTCACTGCCCCCATTGGGCGCATTGGCTTTGCCGTACAGCCAAAATGATCTGCGCATTGAATTTACCGGGGTCAACTTCATCAATGGCGCCACCAATCGTTACCAGTACAGCATGGAGCCTGAGGGAAGTCAGGCCGGCTGGAAGGAGGCTGGGACCGACAATTTTGCCAACTTCCTCAACCTCGCGCCGGGCCGCTACATTTTTCGCGCCCGAACGGCCAACAGCGACGGTGTTTGGGGCTTGGAAGAGGCTACGCTCCAGATCATCATTTACCCACCCTGGTGGCAAACCTGGACTTTTCAATTGTCCCTTTTATTCGCCGTAGCTGCACTTGGCTGGGGTTTTTACCGCCGTCAAATTGTACGCACAGAAAACAGAGAAAAGGAAAAAGCGCAGGTACGCCAGCAATTGGCCGACCTCGAAATGAAGGCGCTTCGCTCCCAAATGAACCCGCACTTCGTGTTCAATGCGCTCAACTCGGTGCAGAATTTTATCCTTAAAAACGACACACGAGAGGCAAGCAAATACCTGACAAAATTCGCCCGCCTTATGCGGCTCATTTTGGAAAACAGCGAGTCGCCCATGGTACCGCTGGCGCGGGAAATCGAATTGCTGCGATATTATACGGAAATGGAACAACTCCGGTTTAGTCACCGGTTTACCTTTGATTTTCAAATAGATAGTAGCCTGAATCCTGAATCAGTTTCTATTCCAGGCATGCTCGTCCAGCCTCATATCGAGAACGCCATTTGGCATGGCTTGATGCACCGAACTGAGCCCGGACACCTTTGGATCCGATTCCTAAAATCTGACGAAAAAACACTGGTGTGTGAAATTGAAGACGATGGTGTGGGACGTACCCGCGCTGCAGAAATAGAGAAAGACCGCCCGAAAAACCACCGATCCACGGGCCTTGCCAACATCCGCAATCGCCTCGATTTGCTCAATGCCCAACTAGCGGAAGACATTCGGCTGGATTTTGAGGATTTGTACGACGAACAAGGTCGGGCAAGTGGGACGAAAGTAGTGGTGCGAATGCCGGTTTTGAGCGCAACTTGAGTCGCCCCGTAGGTAATGCCTTCGATGGAGGCGGAACGTTCGCCCCCTCTTCTCTATAAGGCGACGACAACTGTAGTACTTGTAGATGCTCTGTCAAGCCATCCACCGTAGGATAATCTTCCAGGAAAGTATTTTCAAGTACTCCGAGTTTTTTTGCGGCTGCTGCCTGGGTTTCATGCAACAATTTGGAAAGCGAGCGATTCATGGATAAGTCTGAGTTTTTGTGAAACAATAGGGCGAAATTCATACACAAAGCAGGAAGCAACGTGGCGGCAAGTGCAGTCATCCCTTTGTTCGGATTCCCGGGTTGGCACTACCGCAAATTGAGTGAGGTCATCCTGTACGAAGGCTCGTTCAACCAAGATTATGAGACCAAACAAGGCGAAGAACGGAACATCCTTTCAATGAGGCTGAGTTCCTGAGTGTGGTGAGTGAGTATTTTTTCCAACAGCCTCACTTGATGGAAAAGCGCCACCCGGAACTGTTTGGGATGCTGGAAAGGGTTTTCAAGCAGGATTTGGGCTGAACACTATCCTCCAAATTCCCCTCCTACCTTCGCGCAAAAAACAGCGAATGAAAGTCTAAGTATAAATTACTTTTTCACCCGGACTTTCTTCCTCGGCTCCGGCCACCACCGTCCCCCGTTTATTACCCGCAACCCAGCCGGCAGCACCACCAAGAGCAAGGGCAGAGCCACCAAAAATCCACCAATGACGGCAATAGCCAAGGGCTGGTGCAGTTGCGCGCCCGTGCCGATGCCCAGAGCAAGCGGCATGAGTGCAATGATGGCTCCCAGCGCAGTCATCAGTTTGGGGCGCAATCGGGTGGAAATAGCAAATGCCAGTGCCTCGTCCACCCCCCGGGTAATTCGATTGTCGCGGAATTGCAACACCGTAAAAATCGCGTTCTCGCCAATGATGCCCACAATCATAATGAGGCCTGTGTAACTGCCCACATTGAGCGCGGTGTGCGTCCAATAAAGCGCCGCATAACTGCCGGAAATACCGAGCACTGCCACCAGTAAAATGAGCAGGGCCACCCCAAAATCTCGAAACAAAAACAGCATCACCCCAAAGACCAACAGACTGGCAGTCAGCAAGATAAGCAACAATTCACGGAACGACTGCTGCTGCTCCGCGTATGCACCACCATATTGAACGTGGTATCCCGATGGCAATTGAAGACTGTCGGCCAGCAGCCGGCGAATGTCGGTCATAGCGCTTCCGAGATCGCGGTTGTCGAGGCGGGCGCTGACCACACCAAGGGGCTGAAGGTTTTCTCGCTCCACCTCCGCATCGCCGGGAGACAGGCGTACGGTAGCAAGCTCAGCGAGCGAAACGCGTTTGCCATTGGGCAAGAAAATGGGCAGGCGACGCAGTTCAGCCACACTGAGATTTCGGCTTCCGGGGTATTGCAGACGGATATTGACCAATTGTTGTTTTTCAAAAACCTGGCCCACCACATTGCCTTCCAAGGCTGTTTGCACCTGATATTGAAGGTTGGCAGGTGTGATGCCAAATTGCGCCAGCCGGGTAAACACGGGTTCTATATTGACCGAAGGCCCGGCAATGACAATGCCGTCGAATACATCGGCAGTACCCGGCACCTTTTCAACCAGCGCTGCAGCTCGACGTGAAAGTGCCTGCAATTGCGTCCGATCCGCGCCAAAAATCTTTACCTCGATGGGCTGTACAGAAGCCATCAGGTCGCCGAGCATATCGCCGATCACCTGCCCAAAATCAATGGTCAGGGCTGGCTGTGTGGCTTCCACCCGCTGGCGAATGTCGGCGATCACGTCTTCTGTCGTGCGGGTTCGATCTTTTTTAAGTTGAATGAGGTAATCGCCCCGGTTGGGTTCTGTAATAAAAAAGCCCATTTGCGTCCCCGTCCGGCGGCTATAGGTCTCTACCTCAGGCACTTGCACGATAATTTTTTCTGCCTCGCGCAGCATTTGATCGGTCTCTTCGAGCGAGGCCCCAGAGGGAGAACTGTAATCCAACACGATACTGCCTTCATCCATTTCGGGTAAAAAGCCCGTTTCCAATTTTGGAAAAACCCAGACAATGAGCCAGCACAAAGAGAGCGCAAAAACCGCGCTAAGCCAGGGACGCTGGAGAAAATAAACGACCCAGCGGCGCTTGTGTTCCTCCGCGTGTGGCGCACTTTTGAGGGTTGCCAAACGTGGCTTTTTTACCCTGGAAAACAACAGGTACACTACCGGCAAGGCCAGCCAAGTGACAAAAAACGAGCAACCCAGCGCAATCATCATCGTGTCGGTCATCACTTTAAAATATGCGCCCGCCACACCACTCATCAGCACAAAAGGAAGGAAAATAACCATGGTGCTGATGGAAGATCCGATCATGGCAGGCAGCAGATAACGCAAGGCTTTTTGCACCAAGTCTGGCAGTGGGTCTCCTGGGTGTTCCTCCTGCGTTCGGTGGATCTGCTCAACGACCACGATGGCATCGTCAATGATCAGCCCAATGGCCGCAGCAATGGCGCCCAGCGTCATGATGTTCAAGGTCTCGCCGATGGCGTAGAGTACCAGCAGGGTACAGGCCAATGTAACGGGGATGATCACGAGCATGGTGGCGCTGGCTTTGAGCGAACGCAAAAACAGGATCGCCACCATGATGGCAAGCAATAGGCCGATCCATAGACTATCTGTGACACTTTTGACGGCATCGTTTACAAAATCAGCCTGAACATAGAAGGGCTCCACCCGTACATCGGTCGGCAGGATGCCACGCAGTTCGGCTACTTTTTGCGCCATGCTGTCGGAGAGGGCCACCAGGTTGGAATTGGGTTGCTTTACGATTGCCAGCAAGATGCC
Organism: Saprospiraceae bacterium; assembly: GCA_031373015.1. Lineage (GTDB taxonomy): Bacteria > Bacteroidota > Bacteroidia > Chitinophagales > Saprospiraceae > M3007. The sequence goes on along the minus strand of JANMME010000157.1, from coordinate 2,770 downwards.
GTCCTGTCCGTTGGCGTTGATTTTGACATACTCTTTGGCTTCCTGAATTTGAACATCTGCGATGTCGCGCAAAAGGGTAATGCGCTTACCATCATTGCTGACGACCAGGTTTTCAAGTTCGTCCAACTTATCCACCACCGCATCGGTAAGTGTGAGATATAGGTAGCGGTAGTCCGATAGATAGCCGTTGCTCTGGACAAAATTGGTTTGGCCAAGGACGGTGCTTATTTGTTCCGGCGTGATACTGAGCGCACTCATTTTAGACACGTTGAGTAGCAGCCAGTATTCCTTGGTTTTGCCGCCGATGACGCGCACTTCGCTCACACCTTCCACTTGAGAGAGGAAGGGTTTAATGGTAAAAAGGGCAAGTTGTTTGAGTTCTACGGGGCTGCGCTGCTTGCTTGCGAGGGTGTAGCCCATCACCGGTAAAATGGAAGGGTTCATTTTTTCCACCGTTATCTGTAAATCGGGCGGAAGGTCTGGACGGGCCTGGTTTAGTTTGCTTTCGATCTGTTGTTTGGCCAGGTCAATGTCGGCATTCCAGTCCATAAAAGCCGAAATCTCGCAGCTGCCCCTACTGGTGGTACTGCGCAGGAGTTTCAGATCAGGCACTTGTTTAACCGCCTCCTCAATTGGCTTGGTGACGGCAATCATCATCTTGTCCACCGGCTGCTGCCCCGCATCGGCGATGATTTTGATTTTTGGGAAGGTGATTTCCGGAAATAATGCGGTTTGCAAGTGCCCGTACGCAAAAAAGCCACCGAGTATGAGGAGCATGGTCAATACCGCAATGGGGCTGCGATAATTGAAGAAAAAGGGACGGGGAGCATCAGGAATCATTGGCCTGTTTTGGTTGTCAAATTGGTTGGGCTGATTTCCAACACAACAAAAGTTCCAGGCTTCACTTTCGGTCGCGCATCGCCAACAGCAGGTTCGCGTTCGGCAGTGGGCAAGTCCGTTACCGCAAATTCGGCTTCCCCCTCCAACGGTATGGTTTCAACGACCTGAAGGGTTCTGGGATCTATGACGGTGACGTTTTTCCCCGTGTGGTTGAACGTAAAAACACGCTTGCTGAATGCATCGTAGAGGATTGCGTCGGGGTTGGCGCCTGTTACTTTGATTTTGGACCGGGCTTGCATACTGGACAAGGTAAATACCGCCACAGAGGTATCTCGGCCACAACTAATAAACCCTGAATCAAAATCGCGCGCAAGTGCGATGCCGTGTACACCTTTGGTATCGGGGATGGTGCCGACGACTTTGCCCGTTTTCAAATACACGATTTGCACTTCGGTCCCGTGGGAGACAAAGAGGCGTTGGGTGATTTCATCCACGGCTAAATAATCCCAAAAGCCGTCGCCAGCGAGGTGGATCTGGTTGGTGATTTTGTAACTGGCAGTGTTGGTGTTGTGCGTGGCATTGCAAGCCAGCAAGGTCAGGAGGGCGGAAAGTGCGAAAATGATATTTTTCATAGACGTTGATTTGTTTAATACTGGGACGAAAAACTAGAGTATGTACACATCTTTTCTTGTTCACTAAGCGAAATATTTTTTGACAGGATGAACAGGATATGTCGGCTTCGCCGACTTCGTAGCATAGATGTTTTTGGCAGATAATAGCCTCAAATCAATGCCCGAAGCAAGTCGGCGAAGCCGACATATCCTGTTCATCCTGTCAATCCTGTCAAAACAATGGTCTTAACCCCTATTCGTCGTAGGTTGTAAACTTGTGTACATGCAATAGGTTTTCGAAAACCTATGTGGCTTATCGCGCTAAAACCACCACCCGTGCCGTATCTGGCAATCCAAAATTACCGCTCAGCAAAATCCGGTCGTTCAATCCAAGTTTAGGGGATAATATTTCCACCCGCTCCCCTGATTCCATGCCTTTTTGGACGGTAACTTTCACCGCAGTGCTGTCGTCAGACAGTTGCATCACCCACCACTCACTTTGCATTTCGTCGGTCAGTACGGCGGCTTTGGGTAAAGACACGGCCTTCATTTTCACTGATTTGACCCACAAAACCCTTGCAATCAAATTTTCGGGAATACTGCGCCCTCCATTTGCCGTTGGGACTTTGAGCACGAACCGTTGGGTCTGCGAAACAGGGTCCACCGTTGGCATGGACGAAGCAACTGCGGCGCGAAGCCGGGTGCTGTCGGGCAAAATCAGTTCTACTGTTCGGTTTTGGGGCAAGTATCGGCGCATTTCAAAGGGCAAATCCAGTATGAAAGCAAAACTTTTGGCATCACTGATAACGGACAATTGCTCTCCGTCTAGCACATAATCGCCAGGCTGCCGGTCGAGTTGGGTAATGAATCCCGTTTGGTTGGCGCGAATTTCAATCAGGGTTCTGAGGTGAAAACTCGTATCCACCGATTCCGATAGATTGCCCAGCGCGCTGGATTCTTTATTTTGCAAGGTATAGAGCAATTGTCCAGCCCGCACAAACTGGCCTAATTGTAGGTTGCCACCCCGCAAATAGCCATTGGTATTGGCTTTTATCACGCTTTTTTGCAAAAATGCTGCGGTGGCATTGAGCTCGGCGACCTCGCGCAAAGGGCTGATTTCGACTGAGGTAAAGCTGACAGGCGTTCCAGTTTGCACCGGCGGAGACTCCGGCGATGGCGACATATTGGAATGGCAGCCGAAAGCCATCAGAACCAGTATTGGGATTACCTTTTTGATGAAAATCATAGCAAGGTTGAGTGGTAAGGGATTAATAGGATCAAATAACGAGCGCGCATTTTAGAACTTGTTTGAGTTGGCA
>JANMME010000609.1:0-3199 GCA_031373015.1 Saprospiraceae bacterium | reverse complement strand
ATTCCATGCAATTGCATAATACGGTGCAAACTGTACAGTGAAATCCGGTGAAAGTGAACACCTAAAAAAGGGGGCAAAATGGGCACTTTTTCCGGCGCAAACTGAACACCATTTTTCAAATAAGATTTGGTATTCAAATCCGGCGCAAAGTCAACCTCTATCCGGGACGAAGCGAACGTTATTCCGGCGCAAAGTGAACACCCGTCGGAGCAAGTTGAACGTTTTCCGGCGCAAAGTGAACACCCGTGGGAGGCAAGTTGAACGTTATTCCGGCGCAAAGTGAACACCCGTCGGAGCAAGATGAACGTTTTCCGGCGCAAAGTGAACACCCGTCGGAGGCAAGTTGAACGTTTTCCGGCGCAAAGTGGACACCTGAGGAAGGTTGAACCGGTTCAGAATAGTGCTATTAGTTTCTTTGGTTCATGTACGTTGGTGAAAAACGACGACATGGCAAACAGACCACTTAGCATTATGGAACTCATGACACTTATCCGCTACAAAAAGGAGGGCCGCAGCAACGAATTTATTGCCGAGACGCTGGGCATTTCCCGCACCACCGTAATCAAATACATCCAATTGTTGGCAAACAGCGGTCTTGATTGGACAGCGCTTTCTTCGCTTGACGAGGGCGCGTTGCTGATGTTTTGCCGCAGCGGCCATTGTGACAGGCCGGATGACCGGTGGTCGGCCCTGAGCCAGTTGTTGCCCCACTATGCGCTGGAGTTGAAGCGCCCGCACGTCACACGGCAAACGCTTTTGGAGGAATACCGCCAAGCCCACCCGGAAGGCTATGGCAAGACCCAATTTTTTCAATACTTTAAAGAGCACCTGCGCCTTGAACGGGCCTATCAGCCCATCGGGCACAAAGCCGGAGAGAAGTTGTTTGTAGACTACGCGGGCGACCATCTGCACCTGACGGATCGGGACAGCGGCGAGCAAAAGCCCGTAGAAGTATTTGTTGCCGTGCTGGGCTGTTCAGGATTGGTATACGCCGAAGCAAGCATGGGCCAAACACTCCCGGAATTCAGTTTGAGCGTTCAGAATGCGTTCCACTACATCGGTGGGGCGACAGCCTGCGTGGTGCCAGACAATCTTAAAAGCGCCGTAAGCCGCGCCCACAAATATGAACCTGACCTCAATGAGCGTTTTGCTGCCCTGGCTCACCATTACGGTACCGCCATCGTGCCGGCCCGCCCACGTAAACCCAAGGACAAACCCAAGGTTGAGAACGCTGTACAACAGGTCTACCGGCGCATTTATGCGCGTTTGCGCAATGATGTCTTTCATACCCTTGCGGACTTAAACACCGCCATCCGGCGGGAACTGGACACCCTCAACATGTTGTCGATGCAGGGCCGAAAGGAAAGCCGGCGAACCCTCTTTGAACACCTCGAACGTCAATATTTGCGCCCCTTGCCCGCCGAACGTTTTGTATGGAAACAACAGCGGGAACTGACCGTAATGCAAAACTGTCATGTGCAACTCAGTGATACTAAACACTATTATAGTGTGCCGTATCGCTTCATGGGCCGCAAGGTCAAGGTCCTGTACGATACCCAACACGTCGAGATCTTCTACCAAAACCAACGTATCGCCCTGCATCCTTACAGCCACCAACTCCATGGATATTCCACTACGGGCGACCACATGCCCTCCACCCACCGTTTTGTCAGCAATTGGAACGAAGCCTTTTTTATTCGTCGCGCCCAAGGGGTCGGCCCACAAACGGTGTTGCTCTTCGAGGGTTTGTTCCGAACAAAAGACCACCCCGAACAAGCCTACCGATCCTGCATGGGCTTGCTTGCCCTTGCCTCACAATACGGCCGTGCGGCCATGGAACAAGCCTGCTTCACAGCACTCGAACGCCGCCGCTACAACTTCATGTTTATCGAATACCAGCTCAAGCAAAACCATTCGAAGTCATCCGCCAAAAAGGTCCTGACCATACCCGAGGATCATCAAAATGTGCGCGGCGCGGATTATTACAGTCGTGAATCAAAAAACGAAACTACCACATAGCAAAACCGCTGTTCAAGCCTTATTCTTTCACTTTTTAAACCAATACGCTTATCATGATCACCAATTCTTCTACCCTGGATCTGCTCGCACAAATGCGACTCCACGGAATGCGAAATGCCTACCAAACCGCTCTGACAAGCGGCGCACTTGAATCCTTAAGCCCCGACGAAAGCCTTGCCTCCCTGGTGCAGGCAGAATGGGAAGAACGCAACAACCGACGAAGTCAATACCTGCTCAACCAAGCCCACTTCCGTCAAATCGCAGCCCTCGAACAAATCGACTTCTCTCCCAATCGACAGGGCCTCAACCGTGCCAACATCCTCCAACTGGCCGTATGCAACTTTATTCAAAGGGGGGAACATGTGCTGATCACGGGGCCTACTGGCGTGGGAAAATCTTTCCTGGCTACAGCCCTCGGTAACGCCGCCTGCCTAAAGGGGTTTAAAGTGCTGTTCACTTCCACTTCCAAACTCCTTACCCAGCTGATTAATGACAAGGCAGACGGAACCTACCTCAAAAAATTAAACCAAATTACCCGACACAGCCTCCTTATCCTGGATGACTTCGGGCTCCATCCGCTTCAGGAAGCCGACCAACTTGTCCTTTATGACATCATTGAAGACATCACACACAAACATGCACTCATCGTAACTTCCCAAATCCCGGTCGAACACTGGCACCAACTCATCACTCAATCCACCTTGGCTGATGCTGTTATCGACCGTATTATTCACAACGCTCACCGAATCGACCTAAAAGGCGATTCTTTGCGTAAAACAACCCCGCCAAAAGACTAATTTTTTTACCTTTGATCACACTATTCTGAACACCCCCTTTTTTGGTGTTCACTTTGCTCCGGATTTTACTGTACACTTTGTCCGGAATTATGCAATGAAAATTGATTTTCTATATTTTGCCCATGGAAACAACATTGAGAAAGTTGAAATTATAGACCCTGACTTTGGCCATAGTAAGGCGGTAGAGAGATTAATTGAGGAAATGAATAAATTTTATTCCGATGGCAAAACAGTAATTCAAAGGGTATTAAATGATCCCAATGTGAATGTACATTATAAAGAGGTATTAAGGGATTTTTGCCGCCGTCATCTCAATGAATGCAAATTTTAACTATAGCATTTCCCAATAGCCAATATGTTTAACGTAAATTAATAACCCATAT
>JANMME010000557.1:0-2594 GCA_031373015.1 Saprospiraceae bacterium | reverse complement strand
AAGACCTCCGAGGTCTCCAAGCCCCCCTACTGAAAGCCGCAAAATTACACAAAGTGACCGCTTGGAATGCCTAATGCAAAACGCATCACAAGAATATTTCTTCAAAATTCAACACCTTTGTCACTGGCTGAGACAACGTTCTCCTTACAGAAAGCCTCTCTTATTTGCCCCTACTATTTCCCTCCATTGCGTGATTATGAACACAAAAACAATTGCTCTCTTTTTAATGCTACTAGCTTCGGCCTGCTCCTACACCCTTAAAATTAAAGACGGGAGCACCGCCTACGAGCGGAAACAGTTTGCCACGGCTGTGCCGCTGCTAGAAAAGGAATACCCGCGTGCCAAAACCCGCAAGGAAAAAGGCCAATTGGCATACCTGCTGGGCGATTCGTACCGCCGCGTGGGGCAGGACGAAAAAGCGCTCCCTTGGTTTGAGGCCGCTTATGCCAATAATTTTGGTGCAGAAGCGCTGAAGGCCCAGGCTTTCACTTTAAAAAAACTCGAACGCTACGCGGCTGCCCGAGAGGTATTCAAAAACCTCGGTATCGAGATCGGTTCGCCTTATGAGTACCGCAAAGAAATCGCTGGCTGCACCATCGCCGAAGGTTGGCTCAAAGAACGGGCCGACAATGGCTGGAGCATCGAATCAGTGCCCTTCAACAGTGCCCAAAACGACTTTGCGCCTGTGTTTTATTACGATGGCAGGCTCGTGTTCACCAGCGACCGGAACATGATCACAGGAAAAGAAAATTACCGCTGGACGGGCAACAAGTTCATGGATATTTTTATCGCAGAGCCGAAAAGTGCCAGTCCACAAACTTTTGACAGTCAATGGAATACGGCCAGCAATGAAGGCACTCCCTGCTTCAACAAGACGGCGACGGAGGCGTTTTTTGTGCGAGCAGCGGGGGCGTACAAAGGCGATGATGCCTATTGCAAAATCTATTATTCAGAGAAAGGCCGCACGGATGCACTGTGGTCCGTACCCGCGCCGCTCCCTTTTCAAAAAGAGAAGATCAATTATTTCCACCCCGCGCTCAGCGCCGACGGCCACACACTCTATTTTGCCTGCAATGACCCTGAAGGCTGGGGCGGTTTCGACCTCTGGGCCGCCCAGCGCAACCCAAAAGCCGAGGGAGGATGGGACGCACCGAAGCCCCTCCCGCGCAGCATAAACACTCCCTCGAACGAGCTCTTCCCAACTTTCGACGCAGACACGCTGTATTTTGCCTCCGACGGCCATACAGGCATGGGCGGACTGGATGTTTTCAGAACTTACAAATCCGAAAAGAACGCCTGGTCGCCACCGCATAACCTGAAATCGCCTATCAACAGTGGAGCAGATGATTTCGGCTTCATCGTGGAAACCGGGAAGAACCCCTCCCCGCCTGCCGGCGGGGCAGGTCGGGAGGGGGCCAAACCGGGAGATTTGATCAAAGCCGGTTATTTCACCAGCAACCGTCCGCTGGAAACAGCCAAAGGCGGTGATGACATCTATCGCTTTGAACAACGTGTGCCGCCGCCCAAACCACCCAAAATTGACACGTTGCCAACCAAGCCATTGGCCTATAAAATCATTCTGGAAGGCTATGTCCTGGAAAAAATCTTCTCCGAGGCTTCCAACCCGAACAGCAAAGTCCTGGGCCGCAAACCGCTCTCCGGTGCTGCCGTGCAAGCCGAATGGTCAGGCAAAAAACAACCCTTCAAAGTAAAAGACGACGGCTTTTTCCGCATGGAACTGGCTGAAAACACGGACTACAATTTCAACGCCACATTGGAAGGCTACCTCGCCAACAGCGCGAAATTCAGCACCAAAGGCATTGCCAAAGACCCGGCTAATCCCGTGCAGACCTTTGAGATCGAAATCGTGCTCGATCAGATTTACCGCAACCGCGAAATCGTGCTGGAAAACATCTACTACGACTACGACAAGTGGGACATCCGCCCGGATGCTGAGCCAACCCTCAACCGGCTCGCCGAGGTGCTGCGCCAAAACGCCGATATCCGTATCCAACTCGGCAGCCACACCGACTGCCGAGGCAACGATGCCTACAACCAGGGGCTCTCCCAGCGGCGGGCTGAAAGCGCGGTCAATTACCTGATTTCCAAAGGGATAGACGGATCTCGGCTTTCGGCCAAAGGGTATGGGGAGAGCCAGCCGGCGGCGCTGTGTGTGTGTTCTTCCTGCACGGAGGCCGAGCACCAGACGAATCGGAGGACGACGTTTAAGGTGGTGGAGTAGTTGTTCACCCGATCGGGTGGTTTCGCCAGCCAAAAGTGGGTCGTACCTTTGGTCGCATGAAATCGCTCTCTATCCTTATCTACGAAGACGACGACCGATTCCGCGACGGCCTGAGTCAGTTTGTGGCTGCTTCTGCCGGGCTAAATCTCGTAGGCGCGTTCCCCGATTGCCGTGACGTGGCACGGCACGTCGAAATCCTCCGGCCCGACCTGGTGCTTACCGATTTGGAAATGCCATACGTGGACGGGTTGACGGGCATGGGCATCATCAAGAGCCGTTTCCCCGAAGTCAAAGTGCTCATCATAACCCATTTTGATGACGATGACAAGATTTTCACGGCTATGATAGAAGG